>NZ_CP036268.1:1383639-1589701 GCF_007744515.1 Stratiformator vulcanicus | reverse complement strand
GAACCCCCGGTACCTTGCGGTACGCCGGTTTTCAAGACCGGTGCAATCGGCCACTCTGCCACCTCTCCGGCAGTGTTTTTGCGACTCGGAAGAATCTGGTTGCAGCGATGGTTGCAGCGACTGTCAGAATATCTTCGAAATCGAGCCGCAGTTGATGGAGATTATCGAGGTTTGGCCCCAATTGCCGCAAGGCACACGTGACGGAATATCTGCGATCGTGGCCGCAACCGCTCCACAAGCGGACTGACACGGCTCTGCCGACATGGTTCGGCCACCAATGGCACAAGCGGGGATCGAGACTCAAACGGGCCGATTGTGGGCCTCAGATTCGCCGCTACGGGCATGTGCCATTAAAGGACCACGCTCTAGCCACCGAATCGAGCCTGCCCGTAGAACCGCACTCCGGAGTCCTACTGAAGCTCTCGTCGCAAATGCCACCGGTTGGAATTACGGAACGGCATCGGAGCCGCCTATGGCACAACGAGCATCGGACTTTTACGGACGCCCCTTGGCCTCGCAGACGCTCTCTGCGTCTGCTGCTACTGAATGGGCAAACAAACCCCACCCCGGCTTTCGGATGGCCCTCAGAGCGGCCCTATGTGGGGCTGAGAGGGACACCGGTTTGCTTCCATGGCTCGATTGTCGCCAGCGACCGAATAGGGATTGAAATCGCATTCTCAGACAGCCACCGTCCGAGTCATGGGCGGGCCTTCAAGCTACATGCGAGAACGGATTAGACGGCAGCGGGAGAACGCCCGCTGGTTGGATATCACTCTCCGGAATCCGGACGGCGTGAAGAAGCTAAGGGTAGGCCGCGATCACGGACCGAGATTGGGAGGCCAGTGGGTCAAGGCTTATCCCCGGAGTCGAAAGCTTGTCATAGAACGCTTTCTGGCACACCACCGGCGGCTGGTGGCGGGGTTGTTGCGACGGCAACAGCCCCGGACGTTGGGCGTCGGTCGTCACATGACCGGGGCTGTCTTGAAGACAACCCCGCCACCCACCGTCAAAATGGCACAATTAACAATTACTCATGACGTAGGGCATCAATAGGATTCAGTCGGGCTGCCTGCATTGCCGGATATGAGCCGAATACTATGCCGACCAGAGCCGAAAATGCAAAGGCTCCCAGGACAACCGCAGAATTAATCGCCAACGGGATACTCAACAAGTGAGCGGACACAGCTGCTGTGACTAACCCAAGAATGATGCCGACGAGTCCTCCCACCGCACTAAGCACCATCGCCTCGACGAGGAACTGCATTAGGACCTCACGCTCCAGTGCCCCGATAGCCAGTCGCGTTCCAATCTCTCGGGTGCGTTCGATCACAGTCACAAGCATTGTGTTCATAATTCCGATGCCTCCGACTAATAAACTGACCGCAGCAATCGCGCCGACGAACGCGGTCAGGACACCGGTTGTCTCTTCGATCAGCGTGGATATCTCTTTCAAATCCTGCACCGAAAAGTCGTCTTGAGCGCCGGGAGCGATGCGACGCCGCTCGCGCATCAACTGCCCGACGTCGGCTTTCACTCTCTCGGCCATATCCTCCGTTTCGGCGGACACGAAAATTACGGCGATGTTTCGATTGCCCGAGATTCGGCGCTGCAGCGTTTTCAAGGGCAGCAATATGAAGTCGTCCTGATCCTGCCCTGAAAACGACTGACCCTTCGACTCGAAGACGCCGACGATTTCATATGTGAGTTTTCCCAATCGAAGTTTCTCGCCGACGGGATTCGTGCGACCGAAAAGTTCCTGTCGGACCGTCTCTCCCAATATACAGACCGCCTTGCCACCGCGAAGTTCCGCCTCCGCGAATTCTCGACCATATTGAACTCTCCAACTGCGGGATTTCATGAAATCATTATCTGAGCCTTGGGCAACGGTCTGCCAGTTGCGATTTCCGTTTACTGCCAGAATGGGATGGCTTGACCACGGCGCCGCTGCTGCCACAGACGATACTTCTTCCTTAATCGCTGTGACATCTTCTATTTCAAATGGCTCTGCTCCCGGCATAATACCGCCGCCGGTGCGACGTTCCACACCAGGCAATACGACGACCAGATTGTATCCGAGCACCGCGATATCGCTCTTGACTCGCTCGGTTGCCCCACTGCCCAAGGTGACCATCGTGATTAATGCCCAGACGCCAATGACGATCCCAAGGATAGTCAGACTTGAGCGCAGGACGTTTCGTCGAATCTCGCGGAGGGATAGCAATAGTGTGGTCCACAACATCAGGCACTTACCCCGGTCTTCAGACCCCATGGCCGAGCGACGCTTGCGGATCTCTCGCGGACCGAGGGCTTCGCAGCGGCGTCGCGTGATTCATCCGATAGAATGTTGCCATCAAGGAACGTGACGCACCGTCTGGCATAAGCGGCCATCTCGGTCTCGTGGGTTACGAGCACAACAGTGATGCCTTGCCGAGTATTGAGGTCAACGAGCAAATTCATGATCTCGACACTGCGTTCCGAGTCGAGATTTCCGGTTGGCTCATCGGCCAATATCACGGTCGGTTCAGCGACCAAGGCGCGTGCAATGGCCACACGCTGCTGTTGTCCACCCGAAAGTTCGGCGGGAGTGTGAGTCTCCCGTCCGTCCAGTCCAACGATATGCAGCGCGTTCATTGCTCGCCTCCTTCGTTCCGCAGAACCAAGGCCACGATAAATGAGCGGCAATTCGACGTTTTCCATCGCACTGGTTCGCTTCAGGAGATTGAAACCCTGGAACACGAATCCGAGATAGTGACATCTCAGCAAGGCCCGCTGATCACGTGTGATTGCGCCAACGTCCACTCCGCGGAAGAAATACTCGCCTGCTGTAGGAGCATCGAGGCAGCCCAGAATGTTCATGCATGTCGACTTTCCCGATCCACTGGGTCCCATGACGGCGACAAACTCGCCCTTTTCGATCCTCAGATCGACTCCATTCAGCGCACGGACTTCCGAATCGTCTTCCCCGTATATCTTAAAAACGTCGTGAAACTCGATCAGCGGAGTTTCATGCTGTGTTCGTTTCATCGGAACTTTCCCAGCAGGTCTTAAGAACCAATAGTATCGACAATGATTGCAGTCCCCGGGCTCAACTCACCCGAAATGATCTCGGTCCGGCGACCGTCGGAACGTCCGGTTTCGACCTTTATCCGGTAGGGCTTATTGTCTCGTAAGATCCAAACCGCCTGCCCGTCGGCGGCGTCACGCGTGTTGCCGAGAGTCACCCATTCGAACTCCGTGTCTGATTCGGGTGTGAACCTCAACGCCGCGTTGGGGACAAGTAACGCGCTCTCCGCTCGGGCGGTCACAATATCCGCAACCGCCGTCATCCCGGGTCGCAGCTTCAGCGAACTGTTGTCGACCTCTAGAACCGCTTCATACGTCACGACATCTTGGGTCCGTTTCGGAGCATACCGCAAGGAAGTGATTCTTGCGGGAAAGTTCTCCCCGGGATAAGCGTCGATCGCGAATGTGGCCTTTTGCCCTTCCCGTACAGTCCCCACGTCAGCTTCGTCAATGTCGACCAGCAACTTCATTTGGCTTAGATCTTCCGCCAACGTCAATAAAATCGGGGTCTGAAACGTCGCGGCAATGGTCTGCCCGGGTTCTACGGCACGTGTCAGTACCATTCCGTCGATGGGAGAGTGCACACGCGACTTTCGGAGCTTCGTCAAGTCGCCGTCCAGCGTGGCCCGGGCGACCATGATTTGACTGTCCGCTCCGGCCAACGAAGCCTCCGCCCGTGCGACGTTTGCGATGGCTGTGTCCAGGTCTTGCTGGGTAAGGGTCTTCCGTTCCCTGAGGTGTTGAATTCGTGCGAGAGTTTGTTTCGATTCCAGCAGCGTCGCTTCCGCCTGACGCAAGTCCGCCTGGGAAACGGCGAGAGACGCGCGGGAGCGCGCAACTTGGGCCTCCAACTCGTCCGTGTCGAGAGTGATCAGCACATCGCCCGCTTCCACCCGCTCATTAAAGTCGACATGCACCTCTTCGATCGATCCAGAAATCTCACAGCCAATGTCAACGGAGTTGACCGGTTCAAGTGTGCCCGTCGCATTAACGGTGATTTCGAGGTCCCCGCGCGAGACTGTCACGGTCCGGTACTGCAAGGGCGCGGACGCATGCCAGCGTGCTACGGCTTGAAGGCTGACAAAGCATATCCCAACAATCAGCAATAACAGGTACAGACGCGTCGAACCATGCCAACGACGAGCCTTTCTCAACGTCCTCAATACATCTTCTTCCGGGCTGCGGTCTGTGTCGCTCATAGGTCCTCGCCTAATTCTTCATGCATAGACATCAACGGTTTCGAAGATTGATAAGATTTCCTCACTTGCATTTGACGAATTACGATCGTCGTACTGATTTCCTAACTCATCGAGAAGCGTCGAAAATGACGCGAACGATGGGGAAAGACTGCTGCTGCCGGACGCTGCCCCTGCCACCTGCTTCGGAGAAATCCCGTAAGTGCCCAGAATGTCTTTCACGGTGGCGGCCATGGTCTTGGGATCAGATGTTGTTCCTTTCCCAAAGTGTGTTTTTAACGCGTCTGCCAGATCGTTCTTCAAGGCTGCCGTCGTTTGCTGATCAAGCCCCAACTGCGAGAGTCGTGAATCGAGGCGACCAGATATCGTTTCGGACAATTGACTACTCTGCGTTAGATTTGTGGTCTGCTCCTTAACTGGTAAGGCAACCTGATTCAAATGTGGCCGAACGGACGAACCGCTTCGTGAGAATGCTGAGATTCCATTCATCGCATTATTTCCTCTTCACTTCTTCAGGTAACGGATTATGTAAGACCGAGGTCAAAGGGTCAGGGCATCCTGTGACTTATTGCCGACGATAGATCACTCTGTAGCGGATGGGCGTCTTCAGTGCTTGCACGCTCATCGTGATATCGGTCGCGAGATACTGCCCATCTCTCGATAGCAAGTATTCGGTCGTTCGGCTTCCGGACTGACCTTGCATACTGACCTGCAATCGCCCATCTTTTCGCCGAGCAGTAATGGAGCCACGCCCCGCCTTGCCGGAGAGGGTCTTCGTCGTGCCATCGGTCGGCAGTGTGACACTCTCCTCGTTAAAGGTGAGAGTTATTTGCGTCCTCTGGTCATCAATATTGAGCACCGGCGACGGGGAGGTCGCCTTTTGTAGTTTCTGCGCAGCCTGGGACTGAAATGGGCGAGGAACATTTCGAACGGCCTCCTTGATCGCTTCGGCCCGCTTCGCGTCTTCCTCCTCATTTGCCTGTCGCTGCCATCGCCCGGTGAGTGTCAATGGCTCATCGTCAGCTTTGGCCCTATTGATCGTCGATAGGACGAGCAACGGAAGGAGCAGAGTGAGCCAAGCGACCTGTGTCAGACGGCGTACACAGTTCTGCCGCACACCATTATGGTTCGGTGTGAGATTCATATCGCGGACTTCCTCGAGAGTTTTTTCGAATAGACTCGTGACGAGCACCGGCGGTGTTCACAAGTTATTGTTTTTCGGCCTTCCGATGGGGACAAGCATTTGCGGTAATTACCAATGATCGCGAAAAAAGCCTGCAACCGAATCGGATGCAGGCTTTGAGGGGACAAGTGATAGAGAGACGCGATCCACTACGCGCGAACGCCATTAGGTATTGGCTGGCGGCAGCAGAGACGTCAAATCCATGGGTTCTAATGCAAGTCCAGAACAGTTCGCGGGGCGGGCCCCGGAAGCGAAGAATCCTCCAACGATTGAAGATTCATTACGGGCCGTTCGCCTTCATAGTGTGCTTCCGCTGCGAACCAGCTATTGGCAAGGTGCGGCTCGTCCCTCAGGAAAGAGAGTTCGACAAGGACTCTACCTGTCTCGCCTTCGCGCACCTGCCAATGGGCGATGAGGCGCATCGCCATTCCCGTTTCTCGACTCGCCCACAGCTCGATTTCCGCAGGCAGATCAAGATCCGTGTTACTCTCACGCGTGGCTCGGATGAACTGACAATGCTCAACCTGCCCGTCGATTCTCGTTAAGCTTTCGTCGGGCAACGACTCAAGAGAAAACCCTCGCGAACCCATCCGCTCAAGAATCGTCGCCACATGCAGGTATGAGGTTGCGATATCATTGCGCCTGTCAATCCATTGGTGCACCATCTGGCCATCGCCTTTCAGGACCGGCCCGATTGGCGGGAGCACCCAAGACTCGTCTTCGTTACGTCCGAGCCAGACATTCATTTCCGTCCCGTTCACAGCGGTCGGATGCCTGAGTACGAATCGATCTGGGCCTTGAACATAAAGGCTGTTGGTCTTGACCAGTGAAGCTCCGCCCGCCAATTGGTACTCGACGCGAACGGAATAGCTCCGCGTAATTCGCTCGACCGCAACGGCTAACGAACGCTCAACGGCAGCCACGGCAACGTTCGGAGAACCGTTTTGGAAGACGGTAAGCACGAGTAGGAGGATGGCTGCGGTCGCAGCCAATGAACTCCACCGCAGGAGCCGACGTGTCGAATGAAGGTTGCGTCCTGCCGAACGAGTCTTCGTCGCTACTTCAATAGACGCCATCACCCGCCTGATACGATCCTCATGATCCTCGGTCTGAGTTGCGCTCAGCAAGAGAGATTCTACAAACGCATCATTCCGTTCCGAGTTATCGGTTCGATCCGGTTTGCTCATGTCAACGCCTCCGCCAGTTTCAACTTGCGTTCAAGGCATTCCGCCAAGCGGGCCTTGCCTCGCAGCAGCCGTTTCTTCAGTGTCTCCTTGGCTACATCGAGCGAAGATGAAATCTCCGCCAGTGAAAGCTCATCCGTATAGCGCATCATAATTGGCCGCTGATACGGCTCAGGTAACGCATCGAGGCATTCCCGAAGAGGCGCAAGCTTTTCATGAAGCGTATCACCTTTGAGCGACTGGATGGCTGCAAAACGATTATCGAGCCATTCCAACACGTCGTCGTTGATCGGCGATGCTTGCCGCGTATTCTTCCGATAGTAAACGAGAATATTCTTACCGGCGATACCTCTCAACCATGGTCCAAATGGTCTGCCGTGATCGTAGTCGTCCAATCTCCTCCAAGCCGTCAAGACAGTTTCCTGGAAGAGATCATCAACAGCATGCTGATCACGCACCCCCGCACGGATGTATGCAACCAACATATCGGTGTGATCGCGGATCAAAATTTCGAACAGTGATTTCGCGTCCATCGTTCCCCATTCGCGTTTCCCCAATAACGTTGTCCGGCGGAGCGAAAGAGGAGACACGAAGTCCGTAGAATATCCATCGGTGATTCATAAGTCATTTATCAGGAATGACTTTCGGTTCGACCGGGCCCTGGAAAGAGTCTTGGTTGTCGGCTCGAATAACAAGCGTTCTCGCGGGGAGGGCGAACTCTATGGGCACTTCGGCCGTCTGTGTCAGCAATTTCCATCCGTCCGGAAGCGTCGGATCTTCATCAGTCCGATTGGCATCGCGGGAAACTCGGAGGTAAAGCAGCCCTGACGGACCAGAAAGGAAAGTCATTCTTCTGCCCGAGTCAAATCGCATGACGTGACTCTTTGTGACAACGGCACCCTGGAGGAGTCCATCCGGGTCGATTCGTCGCCCGATTTGTGTGATCGTGGCAACGTGTCGCCAATGAAATCCGAACAATTCCTTGTCGATGAAAGTCCCCGGAGTCTGCCCCGGCGAATTTCGAAAACTGCCACGATCTGCGTCCGGCTCGCGAGGCTGATTCTTGATCCAGCCGAGCGGAATCTCCAGTGCTTTGAATTCGTCTTCGGTGATCTCCATCGTAGCCCACACGATGAAGGAATTCGGTGACTTGATGTGAATGATCTCGAATCCAAGTCGCGGCTCTTGCTCGTCTGCGTCGGAGTAAAGTGGGCAACAAGAGATTAGCCCAACTGACAGTAGGATGGTTCGAGTTGTCATCCGAGCCAAGACTCCATTGATGAGGACACGACCTGAACTGGTCGGTTGACACAGGTTTCTGAGAAGTTCGTCAAGCAATGTAATCAGTTGCCAGTAGTCAGCCCAATGGGGACAACAAACTTGATGGAGATTCATCCCATGCCCCTCACTCACGAGATATTCTACGGCGGCGGGTGGCATGGCCACGGAACGTGGCCATGGAGGGAGACGCGTCCATGCAGCGTTCCGGTCTCCGGTGCGTGCGGACTCGACACCCATGCTCACGTACCGTGAGCATGCCACGCGGACGGCCCGGAGGATGTGTTGTCGGCCACGTCGCGGAGCGACAAGATGCTAGCCGAGTAGCGTTCGAGATTTTCACGTATCTCACCCCTCTTTTTGATACCGTACCCTACATTCGGCTTGCTGGAGAACGAGGCTCGGGAAAAACCAAGATGCTTACGTGGCTGAAGAAACGCTGCTTTCGCGGCCATCATCCTGGCGCCAGTTCCAACCCTGCACTATTTCGTCGACTTGATCGTGACAGTTGCACGCTGCTATTCGACCAAGCCGAATTCCTTTCCAAAATAGAAAGAATTTCGGCTGACGAGCGTATTACGATCTTTCTGTCGGGGTCATCGCGTAGCGGATCATTGGTCGACCGCTGTAGTGACGGAGACGGTTACGAGCCTGAGAGCTACAGTGTTTTCGGGCCAAAGGTGTTTGCTTCGATTTCTGCCCCGAGAGACTCCGCGCTCCTGTCTCGGCTAATCACCATTCCAATGCGTCGATCGAGGGGGAAGGACTGACGACAGCCGCCTACGTCGCGTTCCGGCAGATCTTCGCCGAGCCGATCCGGCTGAAGCTCATTGGTGATCGAAAGACTGGCTTCCTTCGAGGAACCCTCAAGATTGTATTGCCGGAATTCGCGCGGCGAAGTTCTCCCGACTCAGACGTGATTCGTGAAATCACAATCGACTTTCATAAGAGAAGAAAGGGGGCGGCTGACGAACGACGCAAGAGAGCCAAAACGCTTAAAGCGGACGGTAAATCGGCCGAAGAAATCGCGGCGATTTTCGGGTGTCATCCTTGCACCGTCTACACGTATCTGAGGTCGTGAGAGTCAGACTCCGAGACCGAAACCTCATCCCATCACAGGAGAAAAAGATATGAACTGCTGCGCTGAAACTGCGGCTCGCGGTCCTCCATCGGTCCGTACGAAGTCTTCCAACTCAGAGCTGGCCTGTGTGCCGGCTCTTTTCATGCGCTGACTGACAACATCATCAATTTCTAAACCAGGGAACGAACCTATGAAGATCATGCTGATTAACAACGACGGTGGCGGATTCGCGGACTGGGTCGAAGTGGCTGATGGCACCACGACCTCGCAGCTGTTCGCCAGGCACATCCAGTTCGGCTCGCCGAAGGACTATCTCATTCGCGTCAACCGGCTCCCAGCTTCGTCGGAGCAGGAACTGACCGAGGGCGATCGCGTCTCGATTACGCCGACCAAGATTGAAGGAGCTGTTCACGCGGCGTGACGCCCTCACTTTCACCAACCACCGCAGCCGGGTCGACGCATGCCGTTGGCCCGGCTGCTTTCATTAAGGAGACCAACTATGGAGACCAGAGAGGCCGCCCGAGCGGCTCTCAAGATGCACGAACGGCTCCGGCAGCGGCACGAGGCGCACGCCCCGGTCGAATTGCCGGAGCGGATGTGGGATGAGTGCCGTGACTCGCTGCGATTAAGTAACCGAGCCCGATTGCTGAAGCACCCGCTCGCGGCACTCCGCCTCAGGCGGCAGTTTCGAGGCCGACTGATTAATCTGATCGACGTCCTTGACGATCAGCGACGGCAGCTCAACGAGGAGTTCGCGGGACAGCGATTAATGTCGCCGTACGAGATCGCCCTTGACTTGAAGGCTCTCGAACACGACTTCCCGGAAGTCGAGATCGATTTCGGCTCATGCATCATCTCGGTCACGACGGAACCGGTCGAACTGGAAGGCCTCTATCTCGGTCCGTTCCGGGTTAAGTTCTGTTGGAAGTCGCTGGCCCGTTCGCAGCCTTACATTGTCGAGGCTCTCGATCCGCATCCGGCGGCGTGTGACAGCGACTGCTATCACCCGCACGTTCAGAACGGGGCGCTCTGCGAAGGAGACGCCCGGTTGGCGATCGCGAAGGCGATTGCCGAAGGACGTCTGGCCGACTTCTTCCAGATCGTGGGCAGCGTGCTTGCGACCTATAACTCGGCGAGTCCCTACGTCTCGGTTGAAGACTGGGACCGTCCCGAATGCAGCTGTGGCGACTGCGGCAGCGGCATCGATGAAGAGGACGCGTGGGGCTGCGAAGGCTGCTCCACGACGATCTGTGATGGCTGCCGGGAACGCTGCGTCGACTGCGACGGCATTTACTGTGCGGCGTGTGTGACCTCCTGCGATGGCGAATGTGGGGAACGTCTTTGTCGCGGCTGTGCGGAGGACGGCGAGGGCTACTGCAAGGACTGCCGGAGGGCTCTCGAAGAAGAGCTCGCCGAGCAGGCGGCCGAGGAAGCGGAAGCGAATGCTGCTGAGTCGGCTGAAGCTTCCGACTCGGTACTGGTTCGAGAGGAGGTGCCGGTATAAGACGGGATGCTCCGATTGATCTCTCCGCGGCCGCTTTAAGATTCACGCCTTACGCCTGGGCAAAGCTGCTGTTCTTAAGAGAAGCCGTTGATGTCGAGGTCAGTGGCTTCGGGATCACGCCCGCTGACGACCCGCTCTGCGTCGAGGACATCGTCCTCGTGCCGCAGACGGGCGAGACGGCCTTCACGTCGATGGAGGATGTTGGCGTGGCCGACTTCTTCGATGCCCAGGTCGAACTCGGTCGCAGCCCGGCCGAGTTCGCACGGGTCTGGATTCACACGCATCCGGGTCGTTCACCGACACCGAGCGGCGTGGATGAGCAGACGTTCGACCGCTGCTTCGGCCGCGCTGACTGGGCGGTGATGTTCATCCTCGCCGAGAACGAACGCTGCTACGGCCGGCTTCGCTTCGGCCACGAGCCGGGCTTCTCGCTCGACCTCGGTGCCGATGTGACCTTCGAGCATCCGTTCGAAGCCACGGATCACAAGTCGTGGCAGGCCGAACTGGATGCCAATCTCACGGTGCTTGAGCCGCAGACGGTCTGCGGCCCGGACCTCGTCGACCGGGATGAATTCTTCGACGAACAGAACTTCGACTGGGACTGGAGGTGGGAGGATGAGGAGCCGTTTAATGCGGCAGAGCGGGCTGGTGCCCGAGGAGAGACTTATTGAATCGCCGGTGACGGTGATCGGCGTCGGAGCGATCGGCCGGCAGGTTGCCCTTCAGGCGGCGTCGCTCGGCGTGCCGACCCTGCAATTAATCGACTTCGACACGGTCGATGAGACGAACGTCTCAACGCAGGGGTACCGACAGCAGGATGTCGGCCGATTAAAGGTCGATGCCGTGCAGGACGCGATCCGTGAGATCGACCCCTCGATCGAAGTGCAGAGAATCGCCGACCGCTTTCGCACTCGCCATGAAGTTCATCGAGCGGTGTTCTGCTGCGTCGACTCGATCTCGGCCCGGTCGGCGATCTGGAAGGCCATTAAGGACCGCTGCCGCTTCTGGTGTGACGGTCGAATGCTGGCGGAAGTGATCCGCGTGCTCGCTGTGTCGTCGCATGACGATCACCCGCGGTACGAAGCGACGCTATTCACCCAAGACGAGGCTCAAGCCGGCAGCTGCACGTCCCGCGGCGTGATCTACACCGCCCACATCGCTGCGGGCTTAATGCTGCATCAATACGTTCGCTGGCTACGGGGCATCCCGACGGAGCCGGAGCAGACGCTGAACTTAACGGCCGCGGAACTCACCATCGGCCACCCCTCAAATTAACAAAAGGAGATAACCAGATCTTCGAGCGGATGCTGATGTTCGCCCTCGCGGTGAACGTGCTGGTTCAAGTCGGCATTCTGGGCTTTCGCGACATGGGAGAGGTGATCGAGTTCGTGCTCGCGATGCTTGCCCTTGTGCTGGCCTACTGGGTGCTTAAGAACATGTTCGGCTGAGCCGCGTGGCTTAGCCGATTAATCCTGACCGATACCGAAGGCCGCTCCCGAATGGGGCGGCCTTCTTTAATTCCTGAAAGGCTTTCAGCTATGACCACGAATGACCTGAACCGGGCCGTCGCCCGAGCCACCGGTGAGACCGTCCGCACAATCAAGCATCGCGGCTTCGGACCGGATGAAGGGGACGAAAGCGGCCCCTACATCGACTGGGATGATGTCGAACTTCGGCGGAACACGTCGCTGTTCTCGCAGCCGAGCGTCAATCGAAACCCTTAGTTCCGTGATGGCGCGGAAGCTCCACACGAAACCAAACGGAGAATCTATGGAAGAACTGTTCTACATCGCCTTAATCGGCGGTATCGGCTACTGGCTGTACCGCGCGGGGAAACGTACCGGCAGCCGGAAAGGTTATAACGTCGGCCGCAGACACGGGCGGAGACGGCAGAAATAACTTTCCGGCTTGATTAAGACGACCGGGTTCATTCTTGGTGTGCAGTGGCCGGGAGTCCGGCCACTGCACATCAAGGTCAACTGCCACCGCAGATCCGGGGTGCGTGAGATTTTTTTAGCTATTAGAAGTTCCGGCTTCAATGGGGCCGCGCGTTAGGACGCGCGGAAGGTCAATGTCATCGCTCTCTATCTCCCTACTTCCGAAACGTCGGACAGAAAGTGTCAGAATGTCGTGACAAACAGCACGGAGCATTATCGCAGCCGCTGGAAAGTCGAACGCACCATCGGCTGCGATACCAGTTTCGTCGATTGGGGATGCGTTGGGAATATCGCGCTCACCTCTCCGCAGGCTTCTGGCAACTCGGCTGCCTGTTGAGTATTCTCAGAGGGTTATTGGACCGATTCTGGTAGCATTGACTCGATCGACTGGCAACTCAATTGGAAATGCGCTCGGCGGAGTTGACGCTTGACTAATTAATCAGTCGCTCGTTCGAGCGTAGGATACTGCACATCCGCATACCAAGGAATCAGTTCACTGCGGTTCGGTATTTTGGCACACATGGTTCTTCACGTTTGTCGCCACGGCACGTTCGCGGATGTAGCCGGCGTTGCGATCAGCCGATTTCCGGAGATGAAGGCTCATTGCAGCAAGGGACCGCTCCTCATCAAGAGCACGCAGTGCTTCAATAATTTCGAGATGTTCGGCCAGCGTGATGAGCAGTACTTCTTCACTCTCGGCGGTCCAAGCTCGCAGAAGTGCCATGAGATCGTTGAAACGATCGATCTCGTCGGACAGGATCGGATTTCGTGATCGCAGAGCAATCATTCGGTGAAGTTTAAGGTCAAGTTCGTTGCAGAGTTCTCTGCGATCCTCGCCTTCGCTACCTCGCACTTGAGAAACCAACTCGTCGAGGTACTCAAAGTCCTGAGTCTTCAGGTTCCGACAAGCGAGCTTGACGGCAAGGCATTCGAGCGCTTCACGCACGTGATAAATTTGACGAACTTGCTCAGGCTCAATTTCACGGACTACGGCACCCTTGTTAACTCGAAACTCGACGAGTCCCGTTGACGCGAGCTGCCTGATCGCTTCGCGTACCGGCGTCCGACTGACATTTAATCGAGAAGCTAACTCGATCTCGCGCAGGGCTTCGCCGGACTCAAACCGGCCGGAGACGATTTCGGACGCGAGCTGCTGGAAAACCTGATCGCCGAGTGTTGACTTCTTAATCACAAAAACTTCCTCGTTAATTCAACAGCTCGTTGACAGCTCGGTGAAACATTAAGAAAACAGATTCGTCAGAGGCTGCGCTTTATCGATCTGAGTGTCTTTGCCAGCGATACTGAAGAGCTGTCCGCCGGGAAACGGCATTTCCATATTGTATATATCCAATCCCAACGCATAAGCGATGGTTGAATTGAGTTCCCAAGGCCGGATCATGCCATCAACGACATAGCTACCGTCGGCACTTGTCTTGCCGTGGACCTGCCCGCCTTGAACTCCACCGCCTGCCAAAATGCTGCTATAGGCGATTGGGAAGTGATTCCGACCGGCATACTCATCGATCTTCGGCGAACGACCGAATTCCGTTGTAAGTACGACGAGGGTCGAGTCGATCAGTCCCTTCGCCGCTAGGTCGTCCAGCAGTGCGGATAGGACTCCGTCGAGAGTTTTTGCCCGATCGGCCACGCCCTTATGGTTATCGGTGTGTGTATCCCAGCCGCCGAGCGATACCTCGACGAAACGCACACCGTGCTCGACAAGGCGCCGGGCTAGCAGACAACCTTTGCCGAAGTCGTCGTCGCCGTATCGCTGTTGCACCTCTTTCGGCTCTTTTCCGATGTCGAATGCGCCGAGGTCTTTACTAGTCATCATTGCGATCGCATCTTTATAGAGGTCGCCATAAGCTCGAACTTGCTTACTGTCGAAGCGGGCCAGAAAGTTTCGGTCGATTCTCTGGGCGAGAGACAGGTCACGTCGGAATTCGTCCATGGTCATCTCGCCGCGGAGCTTCACATTCTGAATGCCCTCGGTCGGGCTGGTGATCGGCAACGGAGCGTGCTTCACCTCGAAGAAGCCGTTCGCGGGATGCCCGGCGAGCCCACCCATCTTCACGTAACTGGGCAAATTTGGATTAAGCCGCTCCGCCTGTTTGGCAACCCATGCGCCCATTGCCGGGTGAGTGATGCCGGTCTGCTGTTCGTACCCGGTCCAGACCTTATATTTGCCGATCTCATGGTTGCCCATCGTGTGATGGAGGCTACGAACAACGGCGAACTTGTCAGCCCGCTGTGCGAGCTTTGGTAGAACGCTGCCGAACTGAACGCCCGGAATCTTCGTCTGGATGGCTCCAATAGGCCCCTGCACGTCTTTTTTCTCGGGTTTCGGATCGAGCGTGTCGAGGTGGCTCATCCCCCCGTCCATAAACAAATAGATAATGCTTTTTGCCTTGCCTTTTCCTTTCGGATAGTCAGGCAGGTTGGCTCCGCCCGCGGCTAATGCGCGGCCAGCCAGTGAGCCGAGACTGACACCGAGAAATGACTTCGCGGCACGTTCCACAAAACAACGACGCGAGAACGCACTTAATTTCATCAAGTCGCTATTCATAGATATTATCCTTGATACCAGAGATCGGCAAGTTTTCTTTAGTCTTACGAGCACGGAAATTAGATTAGGGCCGCAGCCTACTTGATGAACATAAACTCGCGCGTATTCAGCAGAGCCCAGACCAGTTTGTCGTAGCGCATTCCTTCGTCTCGGCTAATTTCATCGAGCACGAATCGAAGTTCTTCTTCGGTCGGCTTTCTGGTCAGGACACTCAGGAACACGGCTCGCGTTCGTTCTTCCGGGTTTCGTAGCGTTTTGACTGTTTCAAATATTAAGCCGCCCTCGCGGACTATTTCATCAAGCAATGGCCCGTTCAGAAGGGCCAAAGACTGCGGTGTCGTGGGGTTAGACCAGGCATTGTCTATCAATGTGCGGTCGCTTTGCCCAAATTCCATCAAGAAATGACCATCCCAAGCAGGCTGGTGCAACTCGCTGGCGCGGATTAGTTTGTCAGGATCAAAGCCGCCGTTTTTCTTGATGTTCCTGACGAGGATACGCCAATTAAGACTTCGTGGAGCCTTCGCAATCTTTTCATCGACGATCGCCCAAAACTCGTCGACGCTCTCGACCGCCGCAGTCCGCTTGAACCATTGGAAGTCGGGCGGTGATCGATCTATTCTAGAGTCGAGATCACGCGTCGCCAACGTCATTAAAGAATCCCAAAGCTGCTCTGCGGAGCAGCGTCTTAGAACCGGACCGGCGAAAAAAAATGGCTCGCCCGCATTATGATCGACAGATACGCCACGCTGATAAGTCTTCGTATTATATAATATCTGTTGGAATTTTTTTAGATCGAAATTTAGGTCGACCATCAGCTCCATCAAATAGCGGGCCAATGCCGGGTTGTCGCTCTCCGCGATGTCGATCACATCAGTCAGTTCTCCGGTAACCGGTGCCCCGAACACCTTCATCCACATGCGATTCGCAATTGACTGGACGAATCGGTGATTTTTCGGCGAAGTGATCCATTTCGCGGCAGTCACGGGATCATTCGAGATTCCGGACCGCTCAGGCGATTCTCCAAATAATACGGCGGGCTCCATCGGACCCTTCGGTTTTGCGTCGTCGTAATCGTAGTCTTCGGGATAGCGATAGCCTCCGCGACCGACCCAATGCCACAGATTCCGCTGCACGCCTGACTTTAGCTGGTAGGCCGTATTGCTGCGTTCTTTTTCCGGGTGCTTATTGCCTAATCTCTTTTTGCGTAGCATATGGCGGTGCTCGCTATAAGATTTTCCGATCTTGTCATCCATTCCCTTCTTAAAGACGTCTCCCAGATAATAGCTGCCGATGCGATTGCCATCGAAATACGCTTTCATCTGGAAATACTGCTTGCGGCTCCAATAGTCGTAGGGATGGTCGTGACATTGAGCACAACTCATATCCGTGCCCAAGAACAGGGCGGTGGTTGCCTCATAGTTGGCGGTAAAGTTGCCTGAGTCACGAAACCAGTAACCGGTCGCGCCGTTGTCGTCTCCCCACATAGTCCCTTGAGCCGTCAGCATGTCGTAAACAAACTTGTCGTACGGCTTGTTCTCACGGATCGATTCTTTAATCCAATGGATAAAAGGAGCTCCATTCGCCTTATGAGGATTACTTTGCACACGCAGCGCATCAGCCCAGTGATTGAATTGGTCACTGACGTACCCCTCGCTGTTCAACAAGCGGGTGATCAGCTTATCCCGCTTATCAGAAGCGGGGTCCTGCAAAAATACTTGTGCTTCTTGATAGGTCGGGATTCGACCGATGGAGTCGAGGAAAATACGCCGCAGGAACGTTTCGTCGTCGATATTAGAATTCGGTTCCTGATTAGCCTCGTCCAGTTTTTTCTCAACCAGCCGATCAATCGTCGCTGCAGCTTGCTGAAGATTAACGGAATTTCTCGGCTGATGTTCGAAAGGCTGCTGCGCCTCCCATTCAAACTGCTTCCAATTCCCCACACTGGCTCCGGATGCAATCCACTTGCGGATGATATCGATCTGCTCTGAGGTCAGCGACGGCCCCGAGTCGACCGGCGGCATTCGCGTGTACTCGTCATCGACGGTACTAATTCGCTCATAGAGGTAGCTCTCGTTCGGCTTGCCCGGAGCGATAATCGAACTCTCCTGCTGGTGAGACATGACGGCATCGAGGCTGTCGAGCGCGAGTCCCCCCTTTGGTCGGCTGCTGCGTGTCGTATGACACTGAAAGCAACGCTCTTTGAGGATTGGGAGAACATCCTGCTCAAAACTAACGGCGGCATGAGCCATCGTAGCATTGCTTGCAAAGGCTGCACTGATTCCGGCAATGCAAAGGATTAGAAATCTCATCTGAAGTAGCTCCGCGATCGTTTAAGACTCGACAAAATAGATTGCCGCAGAATTCACACGGCCTAGAACTTGCCAATGGGGTTCCCATCGTCTTTCCCCAGAAGTGACTCGAACACGCTGTCAACAACATCGTCGGTCGATGGATTATGATCGATGTTTTCACTGAGAAATCTGACGGAACCGTCGCCCAGCAAGAAATTTGCACCGCCCGCATGATTACTGCTGAATCCCCGATCGCAATCGGCGGTTCCGTTAATAAATGCTTCTCCACCGGCGAGGACGGATGTCTGGCTGTATGTACTGTGAAAGCTGCTCTGGCCCGTTCCCGCATTGGCCACGAAGGCATTAACGCCAAGGCAGTTGGTCGACGAGCCTGAGGCGTCGATAATGTACACAATGCGTTCCCCGACGAAAATTGTGTTGGTTGCCCCATCGGTCACGTCTCGCACTCGAATTTTCCCATCCATGATAAAGGCACCGTTGGCCCGATCGTTTCCGCCATCGCCGGGCGCTCCCTCGAGAAACTGAGGGCGATTGCTACTATTAACGGCAACGTAGTTACCTTTTGCCATCTCCTCAAAAGAGTTTCCGCTAGAGCCCGTGCCGATCGACGCTTTTGTGAATATCGCTTTTTTCTGTGACTTTGGCTCTCGGTCCGAGGGGCATCGCAGAACGTCAATCGGCCGCTTCATTAACGTGCGACTGGTGACGCCATCGCCATCCGGATCGAGTGCCTGAATGTATGACTGCTTAGCCGAAAGACGGCCGACATACATTTCGTTATATCGAGCGTCCTGTTCCAACAGTGGCAGAATCAGGGCCCCCCAGCCCCAGTTGCAACCCTGCTGATTGCGAGGCTCCTCTTCAATCCAGCCCGATGGAAAGCAACGGTGAATCTCGTGATAATTGTGCATCGCAAGCCCGACTTGCTTGAGATGATTTCGGCAACTACTGCGGCGGGCCGCCTCTCTTGCCTGCTGCACTGCCGGCAGAAGGAGGGCAATCAGGATCGCAATAATGGCGATCACGACTAAGAGTTCGATAAGTGTAAAGGCCGAGCGACGAGGACTCATGAGCTTGTTCCTATTCACGAATGTGACGTTCCGAGATGAATTGCATGCAATGCGGCCGAGTAAAAAATAAGGCGATACTTCATCACCCCTGCAGCTAAAACTGCCCAACTGGTTTTCTATCCCGAATGTGGATCAGTCGCTCCCAGACGCCATTCGATCTCTTTACGTGATCGAACGAAAGCTCCTGCTTATTAAATTGCCCGGCTGGAGAACTGCCTTTTCCGTTGCCAATTAATTGCTCATATCCGTGATCGATATTCTCACTTAGGAAATGCACCGATCCGTCGGCAAACACGAAGTGAGCCCCCCCAGCGTGCCGGCTTGAAAACGACTGCTGCACTTCGTCGGTGTCGGTTGCGTTTTGGCGTGTCGCGTTAATGCCCCAACGCCCGATAGCCAGAGCGAGGCCGTTGCCGGCCCAGTCGTCAATGTTTCCGTCACCGTCCCTGACCGCGACGGTAGCACCACCCCCGGTCACGTCGTCGCCGATCTGCCACGCCTTCTCGCCGATCGTGATCGTGTTACTCGTGCCATCAAGAATTTCTTCAAATGTGAAGCCTTCGTGCCCGCCTCTCGCGACCCCGAAGGCACCCACAGACCCCGCCGGTCGGCCACCGCCGCCTGATTCCTTATTGAAGTAAACGTCGCGACTGTAGAAGTGGGTATCGTGACTGCCGAGATAATTTGATGTTGCGACATTATAGTTGTTGCCGCCGACAGTTTGCTGGTCGTTAATATTCGGACCGATGTCAGACGGGCACCTGAAGACCGGCAATTTCGTTCGAGCATTGTCGAGATTCGTTGAGTTCCCCAAGGCCGCCGCGACCGTATTGCTGTGCGGATCAAGATTGTCGTACAGTTGCGCCTGATCCAAATATGGAAGCAGAAAAACGCCCCACGACCAGTTATCCCCGTTTGCCCCAGCCGGCATACGGCCAAAAGCGTCATGGTGGTTATGCAGTGCGAGTCCGAACTGCTTGAGATTATTCTGGCACTGGCTCCGCCGGGCGCTCTCCCGGGCTTGCTGCACCGCCGGCAGGAGCAGGGCAATCAAAATCGCGATGATCGCGATCACTACGAGTAACTCGATCAGTGTGAAGCCGCGGGAATTACGGGGCATGACTACCTCTCGGTCAAGAAATGAAGCCTTGATCAACAACAGAATCCGACATCGCCCACGTACTGAACGGCCTGATTGAAAGGGGGCGGAACGATTTACATATCTAGATTCTCGAATTGTACACAATACTGACGCTAACGACTTCGGACGCAAGTGTCCATGGAATTCGGGGCAGAATCACGAATTCTGATTAAAATTGTGCGCTCGCAAATCGAATCAAGCACTGGCTTTGGTCGTATCCATGCAGAGTGGCAATTTCGACGTGCCGGCCACCACGCTCGATTGCTGCATCAAGGGTTCGCCATTTCAATCTGTGTGCCATTTGCGGAAGCAATACACTTCGATCGACTGAATTTTCTTACGTCGTGCACCGCCGAATCGGGCCGAGTCGGGTTTTCGGGTTCGTGCAGCCCTTAAGCCGCATTGTTTCCAACGAATGAGGTCAGGCACGATGCTTCGACACGAATTGATCTGGGTGTGTCTGACTGAAATGGCCGAAGTGGTTGGCGAATTTCCTCCGCATTAGAACGACCACAGTAAAGGCCAGGATTGACTCGTCCCTCGAACCGACGCCGCTCGTTGCGTTCAAATCTTGGCGATTGGCGGCTAAGCACATCTCCGCGTATCCACACGAAGCGGAGGGGTTGGTTTCTTGGAGCGAGTTTGTCGGCTAGGCCCGCCGTCACACCGAAACCACCGCACGGGTGAGCACCATTGATGGGATCGGCGCTTCGTCCCGCTCGCGGATTGATTGCGAGACGGCGAAATCCGTTTCTGGAGAGTGAGAACGCCCGGTTGAAACGGTGGCATGCGGTGACTCACGTTTACGAGGTATTCGGAGAGAGACGGTCGACGAGTGCCGTGCCTGCCACGTTATCGGACCCCGGCGGTCAACGCAGCGGCGCTCGCCCAATTTATCGGACGACGAGTCTCGTTCGGTCCGGGACTTGGTGGAGATGGCGACCCAGTACGGCCGTTACGGCTATCGTCGGGTCACAGTGCTTTTAAGGCGTCGCGGATGGAATGTGAACCACAAGCGTATCGAACGGCTGTGGCGACGAGAAGGCCTGAAAGTGCCGCAGAAGCAGCCGAAACGCCGGCGACTGTGGCTGAACGACGGCTCGTGTATTCGATTAAGGCCGGAATTTAAAGATCATGTCTGGAGCTACGACTTGCGCTTTCCAATCACCTCATGCGGCGCAAGATCACTTTCGCCGATTTCTCGAACATCTTGATGCCAATCGCACAGTTCGTTGAGGTCGAGGATCGGCTTCTGCGGGCCGGAGTGAATCTTGGCAAAGCTGCCCTCGATCGAATACTCCCAAGGGGCGGCATCGTCTCCGGTGAAGGTGACATGTACGCCGAGCTTCCGATCGTCATCATGACCTGCCCCCCTCACCCGGCCGAGAATCGGCCGGGCCACCCGCGGGGCATGCTCACGCAACGCCTCCGATACTTCCAGAAACTGAATCACTCCCCGGCAAGTCGTCTTCAGATAAGTCCGCAACACTTGACAGGTATGCAGCTGAGCCTGCGTGAGAGCAAAACCGCTTCTAGAGCGGTTCCGCTCTTACCGTTGCGGCTATCGAACGCATAATGCCTGCAAACTTCTCAGAAACGCCGCCGTGAGACGCTACATGTACTGCGGAACGACACTAATCAACAATTCCTATTCCTAGTCAGTTGTCCTTAGCGTCAGCCAGTTTCAGGAATCTTCGAGCCCGATCGTCGATTCAAGGAAGACTTCTTCAATCTTAAGTTCGCGTTCCGCAAGGCCCTGTTTATGCAGGTAGCGGAACACTGTTTCGAGGGCCTTCCGGTTCTTAGGTATTCCGTACGAGTAGAAGTTGGGGCCCATGAACTCGACTGTCTCGTTGAACTCTTGCCCGTACCACGGGAGAGAGCTGTAGGCCCAGCGAATTCTCCTTGATTCCTCATAGTCGAGTTGTTTCGACTTACAGTAGGCATTGAATATAGCTTTCGGCAACCAAGGCTGCTGCTCTGCCAATTCACGTCGAATAGCGACCAGGTGCATGATGGGATAAATCCCGGTCTTCTTGAAGTAACGCTGCTCAACTGCACGACAGTCTCCGAAGAGTCTCCTGACTTTCGGGTGACGCTTAACGTAGGCCCTTGGCTCTGCCGGATGGAAGATGGCGTCAACGGCCCCTTCTAATAGCAGGTCGGACTCATCCTTTCCGGCGGGAGCCTTTTCGACTGCAAGGCTTGCAGGCAACAATTTTTCCCACTTGGAAGCGCCTCCAGTCTGCCCTGCAGCGGAGTCTTTTTCCGTCAAGACCCACTTGATGTCCTCAGGTGAAACTCCGTACTCATCTTGCAGGATGCCTCGTACCCAAGTCAGGCCAGAGGACGAATAGCCAACCGTGGCGACCTTCCGGCCGCGCAAATCTTCAGGCTTGTTGATTCCTCGATCGGCATGCACAAAGATGCTTTTGTGCCGGAACACCTTCAGCACGAAGATCGGCAGCGGCAAATAGTCGCGAAACCCGTCATTGCAGAACGCTAGCAAATAGGGGATGAGGCCAACCTCGGTCACGTCACGTGTTTGAGGCCCCGAAAAAACGTGCTGATTCATTTCCCCAATTTTCGCCGTCTCGAACTCTACCTGACGATTGTCGATTTCTACGCGACCGTCTTGAATCGCTGTGACCCGTTCGTAAGGGTACCCCGCTACTGTTAGAGGCAACTTTTCAGACTTCGAGTTGGCTTCTTGGGCATTTGCGGCTCCATGAAGCATGGCCAAGCCGAGGGTCGAAGCCGCTGAAGATTTCAGGAAACTTCGTCGGGGAAAAGCGTCACTCGTGGACAAATCGATGCGTTGAAAATTTAGCATTCTCATTGGAGCAGACCCTCACGGAGTTTGTGATTTCGTCGGCGTACAGTCTAAGCCGCTGCGTCAGATAGCCTTCAGTGGAGCCGTATTGCTTGAGTATTTCATAGCGAGTGTCCTCGGCGTTGGACACACCAAAAAATGCCAATGTAAAGCAAGCTGATTAAGGTATGAGAGAAAGCGTCACAATTAATTACCAGGGCATGATGTAATTCATCCACGTCTCCATTCGCAACATCACCCGCCGAATAATGTGCGTCGCCCGAGCGTTCTCGGTGTATACAGAAGCTGTTCCAACAGCTCCTCCCGGGAGTGTCGTAACATCGATATCATCGTTCTCATCGAGGCTCAATCGCACTCCGAATGGAACAGTCGACTGATCAACTCCAGGAGTCGCGGGTGGCCCGGCCGAGAAAGCGGCCGGGCGCGAAGCGCCAGGATGTTGTTCGAAACCGTTCCGCTGACTGATCCGTCTAGAATACACCGGGAGGATCTCGAACGACAGCTCGTGCCTTTCGGCACCCGCGAAGTCCGTTTAGGACGAAAATGGGCGTGGCAGGGAGCCACGAAACCCATCGTTGTAATAGGCCAAGACATAGACGAATAATTAATCTCTGTCACGTCGCGAGTCTGAGGGCCGGGAAGCGCATCTTGACATATTTCATCAAGCTTTGACGTCATGAATTCTGAATGACATGCATCAATTCTGACGCGGCCGTCTTGAGTCGCTGTCACAAGTTTTTACGGGCATCCGGCGACGGTTGTAGGCAACACGTCAGGCTGCGAGTTGTCTTCCTCGGCAAGTGCTCCGGTAGGGAGTATGGAGATGCCGAATGACAAGGCTGCTGCGGCCTTCCAGAAACATCGCCGGCAAAAAACTGCGGCCGGATGACACACTTACATTTTGTTCTTGAAATTCTTCACTGGAGCATTTTCTCACGCAGCAAGTTGATTTCGGTGGCCGTCAGACCAAGCCCCCGTGACAGGTAGCCTTCGATGGAACCAAAGTGCTTGAGTATCTCGTCGCGACTAGCATCGATGTATACGCCCTTGAGGATGTAGAAGGCCTCGATGTTTGTCATGTCCACGTTGTCTGGTGATATGTCCTGGTTCTCGGCCGCCAACTTCCTAAGTTGTGACAAGCGTTTCTTGACCTCGGCTTCGCGGAATTTGTTCGACAGTAGATAGTCTTCCCGCACCGTGTCCCAGGGTACCCCCAATCCCCACAAGAGAACTGCGGTCGCCGTGCCCGTGCGGTGGACGCCATGAGAACAGTGAAACACGAGTGGCTCTCGCGACTGAGCGATTTCCCTGAACAATGACGCGTACTGTTCTCGGGCTTCGCTGATCAATTCGCGGTGGATTTTCGGATTAATACTGGGCGGCATTACGGAGAAATCTGCTGTTCTACGGGCCTCTACGACGGCTGCCACAAGGCCCTCGTCCGATTCGATCGGAAAGGAGACTTCACGAGCACCTTGCGGGAGCCGGTCCTTGCCACGGGATCTGGTCTCAACGTCTGTCAAGAAGTTCACGACAGTCTTGATGCGGAGCCGCTTTAGAACGGCTAAGTCTTCGTCGGTCAGTCGTGGCAACTCTCCACTGCGAAAGACGAAACCTTCTCTGACCTGTCGGCCGTCGTCTGTCTCGTAGCCACCGATATCTCGGAAGTTGCATTGGCCCGTAAGCGGCACCTGCCGAGTACTTTCGGCGTAGCACATGCTGAGCGACGCGGCTACAAGGCAAGCTGTGATAAGGATGCGATAGGCGGTCATAGCAATTACCAGGGAATGATGTAGTTCATCCATGTTTCCATCCGGAGCATTACCCTCCGAATGATGTGAGTTGCACGAGCCTGGTCGGTGTAAATTGAAGCTGTCCCGACAGCTCCTCCTGGAAGCGACGCAACGTCAATGTCATCGTTCTCGTCGAGACGCAATCGTACTCCAAATGGGACAGTGGATTGGTCGACTCCCGGGGTCGTCGCGACGTTTCCACTGGGTTGAAGCTGGCCTTGTTCGTTGATGCGCATGAGTTTTTCGACCGTTGCAGAGAAGACCCTTCCTGGATAGAGCTTGAATACGACTTCTACCTTCTGACCAGGCTTCACGTTTCGGACGGTGTATTGTGGAATCCCAACGGCAACCGTCACGTCGTCCACTGGCACGAAACTCATCCATGTTCGCACAGGAAACGCAGCGACCCGCTGCCCTGGTCTCAGGCTCATCCCGACAACGTAACCGTCGCTAGGAGCCCGTACGGTTGTTTGCTCAAGGTCAAATTGGGCCTTTGCAAGTTGCGACCGGACCCTGACCACGCTGGTGTGTTCATCGCCAATCATTGAGTTTGCCAACAAGTCGGCTTCACGAGCTTCTGCCCTTACGCGAACAAGGTCTGCTTCGAACAATTGTTTGACACGCAACCCGGAGGAAGCAGCTACGGCGTTTGCAGCGGTCACGTCAGCACCGGCTCGTGCGATGACATCGTCCGCGACTCGCACGTCGACCCTCGCCGTGTTCAGCTGACTCTTCAGAGAGGTTATCTGAATCTCGGTACGGTCACGCTCGGACTCGGTGATCGCACCAGAGGGCACGAGGGAGAGGACGCGGTCGTACTCCCTTTGGGCGGCCGCAACTTGAACGCCGAGGTCAGAGACTACCGCTTCTGCTTTCTGCTTGTTCCCTTTCGCTTCTTCGAGAGCTGCTTTTGCCGCTTCGACCGCAGCTATTGACGCTGCCTCATCCGCCTTAGCAACCTCGATTTCCGCCAGCGTATTCTTCACAGTCGCGGCGGCCGCGTCAGAGCTGGCCCTTAATCGGTCAACATTCTGCTTTGTCTCGGCAAGTTGTGCCTGCAATTCATCGGCCCTGGCCTGATAAGGCTCGGGGTCAATTCGGAACAGGACGGCACCCTGCTCAAGGGATTCCAGGCCACGTGCTGGGACCTCGATGACCTCTCCCGATACGTTCGGAACGACCTCAACAACGGTCTTGTAGACATTGACCGGGCCTGACGGGGCTCCCCACTGCATTGGCAGAAAGAGCACGATTAGCATCACAAACATCCATACAGCTGGTGATAGCTTCCACCACAGATTGAGGGGGATGACGCGTATTCGGACGAGCAACGCAAGTACAGCGATGTAACACAATGTGAGGAAGACAATCATTGGTCGTCGACCCCATTCCCATTACCTTGAGGTACGCCCCTTTCGCTATCCCGCCAGTCGGAGTTGGTATAAGCCCAGACGTAGGCAAGCGGTGATAGCACGCCGAGGGTGGCTGCTCCCCACCATCCGCAAACGGAAATTGCATCGGCCTGCGGGTGCCTACGCTTCCTGGCAATCATTCCAGGCAAGATTCCCAGCAAGGCCCACAGTCCAACCAGGGAAGCCCCTAGAACGGCGAGAATTAGCAAAGCGAAGAGGTCCAGCAAGCCCATTGGAGAGGTCCTCCTATTACTCACCGAAATCCGGGTCCGCTTGCGGGTCAAAAGGCAGTTCGTCGAGGTGTTCGACATACTCGAGCGGATCGAACGGGAGTGCCTTCAGGACGGCGGGAGGACTCGCCAGTGCCTTCACCTCGGGAGTTGCGTTGGCGATACCGGTCCACGGAATGCCGTGCTTTTCCGGGGAATCCGGGTACTTCTTCTTCCAGAGTTCGTGGCGAATCCGCATCCGATTGAACGGAGTCTTGAGGTGAATCAAGTTGACCAACATCGGACTCTTTTCGCGCGTGTCTGACGGCAGGAAGAAGAAGCCGGCCGCAATCCCGCTCCCTTCGCCGATCGGGTCGGAGGTGATCCAGTGCCGCTTGTACGGTCCCTTCACTGTGGCCCCGAGATTCGGCCCCGCATAAATGAAGACGTAGTCGCGCCGGCTGTGGGTGTCACCGTTCAGTAGCAGTGCCGTCTGGTCAATTCCATCGATGACTCGGTCGGCCGGGATCGCATCAGTCGCCCCGGCCAGTGATGCGAAGGTCGTGAACAGATCGACTTCGTGGATGATGTCCCCCACGAGTTGACCCGGTTCGATCGTGCCCGGCCACCATGCCTGCGCCGGGACTCGGACGCCGCCTTCAAGGAAGTCCCCCTTGCCGCCGCGGAAGATTGTCTCGGCAAAACCGCAGCCGGGCGGGGGGTTGTGGGCCATCGGGCCGTTATCGGCCATGCAGACGAGGAGTGTGTTCTCGGCAATCCCGAGGTCGTTTAGCACTTCCATGACCCGACCGACGAACGGATCGACGTTGCCCTGGAGCCCGTCCTGCAACAGGCTTCGACCCTGCGACACCTTCTTTGCGGTCGGCATGAACGAGGCCATCATCGGCCAGTTGGCCACATAGAACGGCTGCTTGGCCTTTGCTTTCTTCTCGATGAACGCGATCGTGCGGTCTTGAGCCTCCGCATCGATCTTCTCGTACGTCGCGTAGCTGTTGTCGAGCCATTGCCGCGCCGCTCCGCCCTTCGTGCCCTCCAGTACCGTCACCCAGCCTTTGGTGATGAAAGTGTCATCCAGCTTGTAGGGATCGGACGGCAGCAGGTCTTCGAACAGGCCCATCGTGGCATTCGCCTGTTCGGCCTGACGCGTCCACAGTGAGAGGATCTGGTTGTAACCCGTGAAGAACGCTTCGTCGAAGCCCTGCAGGTGGGCGTAGCTTTCTTCGATGTCGCCGAGGTGCCACTTCCCGTGAAAAGCCGTGGCGTAACCCGCCCCTGAAAGGACTTCGGCCAAAGTGACCTCTTCGGCCCGCAGTCCGTGGCTCTCGCGAAGCATGCCGATGTTGTACATCCCGTTGCGGATCGGATGCCGGCCGGTCATGCAGGCAGCACGGCTCGGCGTGCAGCCGACCTCGGTGTACATTCTTGTGAAGAGGATGCCTTCGCGGGCCATCCGATTGAGATGCGGCGTGTCGAGCCCGCGGACCTTCTGGATCGCGGGGATGCCGACGTCACCGTAAGCGGTATCGTCCCACATGATGTGCACGATGTTCGGTGGCGTGCCGAACTTCTCGCGCAGGGCGGAGAGCCGGGCCCGCAGTCCGTCGTCCTCGGCTGCCCAGCGTTTTCCGTTCTGCGCTTCGAGCACGTAGTACTCGGCGTCGTGGACGATCGGCCCGGCCAAGGCTGAGGTCGCGAATACGAATGCGAGCAGTCCCGAAAGAGGCTTTGTCATGGTCAGTTCCGAAATGCGAGCGGAGCGGGTCGGAGAAGAGACATTAGCGGTTCAACTCACTAATGTAGCGGGGTTGTCACTTCCTTCGACATCAAAAAACGGCACGCCGCGGCCAACATATGCACTCGCCGTTCTTCTTTCAGAAGTCGTTCCGCGACTTCGATGAACTCGCCATCGAATCGCAGGCTTGGAATCTCGACCTCCGGCAATTCGACCGTGGCTCGTTTCGCGGGGAGATCTTCCAAGTCGGGACGACGCGATCGCTGTTAAGCCGAGCACGGTTCGGTCGACAACTCGTGCAGGCCGGGTCGGCCCCGTACGGTATGCGAACGTTCGCATTTCCCTCCGCAAACACACGCGACTTCGAATGGCGCGGACGGACAGTGACCAATTCCGACCTGCTGGTCTTCCCCGTCAACGGCGAGTTGCAGGCCGTCTCGGATGCGACGTTCGAAGTCGACACCCTTTCGGTCTCCGACGAAATCCTCGATTCGGTCGAAATGCCCGAGTTCGGACGATCCGGCGAATCAGCGGTGTTGAGGTGTGATCGCACGCGGCTCAACGCGTTTCGTCAGCGGCTGAAGGAGATTCAGCGCGACATCGAGACTCAGTCGGATGTCGTGCTCTTGCCCAGTTTTCAGGCCGAGTTCGATGTGATGCTGGCTCAGGGAATCGCATCAATCGCTTCGGTCGGGCGTGTTCAGCTCAGGGGCGAGCGCTCTGCGGGCCACAGGGCCGTTGGCCGTGCGGTCGAATTCATGGCCGAACATGCCCACCTTGCCGTTACGATCCCGGAGGTCGCGACTGCGGCGGGAGTGAGTGAACGGGCACTGCGCTACGGCTTCCAAGAACGTTTCGGTCTCTCGCCTAAACAGTATCTGCAAGCCTGCCGTCTCAACGGTGTTCGCAAGGCGCTGGTCGCGGGCGACTCGAGGGTGTCGATCCAGGACGTCGCGATCCGCTGGGGGTTCTGGCACATGGGCCAATTCGCCGCCGACTACCGTCGCCACTTCGGCGAACTGCCATCCGACACGCAGGCTCGATTTGCCGCCTGAAGCACCGTGTGTACGGGGCGATGCAGTGGAATCCCTCGCAAGCAGAGGATTGCTTCCAGCCAAGCCGCCTTCTCTATCAAGAAACGGCAATAAGGAGCCGGATTCTCACCGTTCTTCCCGCCACAGCGCATTCTCTGCTCAATCATCACAATCGGCAAAGTCGATACACCGACTAACCGATGTGTACTTGCGCGACAATCCTGCTCGGCGAAGGCGTAAAGATGCGAAGAGTTTCAGTGCTGGCCCTGCTCCTTATTGCGATGCTCCCTGCAACGGTTCGCGCGCAAGGTTTGGTCTTCCCCGCCGCTGGGCCGATCGGCCGATCGTTCGGTGGTGCGAATACGGCGGTACCACTCGATGCCACGTCGGCGCTCACATGGAATCCGGCGACGCTCTCGGCGCTACCCGGAAACGAGATCGCCTTCGGAAGCGAACTCCTGCTTGCCAATACTCGTCTCGATTCGACGATCCCGGCCAGGGCGCTCGGTCCCGGCGCACCGCCGACGACACGGACCGGCGTCGCGCGGAGCGACAGCGGCCTAGCCGCGATTCCGTCGATCGCGATGGTCTTCCGGCCACTCGGCCCCGATTCGCCGCTCACGACGGGGATCGGGTTGCTCGCCACAGTGGGGGGCTCGGTCAACTTTCCGGGCAGCGGCAGTCCGGTGCTCAACCCGACCAATCCTCCCGGTGGCGGCCGAACGCCGCCCTTTACTTTCGGCTTCGGCCCTCAGGCCGCAAGTGCGGCGCTGTTCGAGATCGTGCCTACCGCCTCCTACAAGATTAATGACTGGCTGTCGGTCGGCGGCGGCCCGGTCATCGCCTCGATGACGATGTCACTAGATCCGGCGTTCTTTGCCAGGCCGAATGATGCGAACGGAGATGGTGTTTCAACCTTTCCGGCCGCGACCCACGGGCGACCCTATTGGGGCGGCGGGTTTCGGCTCGGCGCACTCGTTGCCCTGACCGACGACCTCAATGTCGGATTCGCCTACAAGAGCCCGATCTGGATGGAGACGTTCGTCTTCAATTCGTACGACGAGCTGAGATCCCCTCTCCGACTCCGGCTTCCGTTTACGATCCCGCAGATCTTCAGTGCGGGTGTCGCCTACAAGGGTCTGCCCGGCACGATCGTCGCCGCCGATCTCCGTTGGCTCGATTACGCCACGACCAAGACGCTGGGTGAATCACCGGCCGACGGCGGTACCGGCTGGGACAGCATTTGGGCCTTCTCGCTGGGAGCACAGCACGAACTCAATCAGATGGTCACGGTCCGGATCGGCTACACGGTCAACGAGAACCCCGTCCCGGCCGCGGGGACGCTGTTCAACACGCAGTTGCCGGGCATGATTCAGCACACCTTCAGCACCGGGGCGACGGTCAAGCTCAACGAATCGGTCTCTATGTCGCTCGCCTATGTGCACGGGTTCGAAGGCAGCAGTCAGGGGCCGATTCTTCAGATCCCGGGAGCGACGGTGGCGATCGATACTGAGTACGACTCGCTCGTCGCGGGTGTCAATGTCGCGTTCTGAGCGATCACCTCACGCCGACCCGGAAGTGATCTCGAAGGCCAGTCTCTTGCTGCGGATTCCGTGTCCTATCCCGGTTTGATCTTGATTGCTGTGTCGACCGTCGGCGTGACCGCCGCAGCGGAGATACCCAGCGATCCGCTCGACGAGTTTCTCCGCGACATCGATTCACGCGTGGAGCGACTCGAAGCCGAGAATCGATCGCTCCGGTCGCAGCTATACGGCCTCACTTCGGCTCCCGGGCGGGTGCGACTTCCGAATTGGGACGAGCACCCGATCGAGTTTGCGGGTCGGATTCATATCGACTGGTGGACGTTTCCCGGCGATTCGCCCGGTGTGAACGCCTTCGAGACCGGAAGCACCGCGGACACACCGCAGGATCGCCTCGAACTTCGTCGCGCCCGGTTTGCCGCGTTCGGCGATCTTCCGGGGCAGATGGAGTACAAGCTCGACTTAGAGCTTTCCGAGGCGTCGAACCCCGAGTTCCGCGATCTCTATATCGGCTGGAAGGACATCCCTGCGATCGGGGGCGCGATCCGGTTCGGCAACCAAAAACGCCCCTACGGTCTCGACCATCTCAATAGCAGCAACTTCAACGTCTTCATGGAGCGGCCGCTGGTCGTTCAGGCCTTCAACCGCAACAACCGCCGGTTCGGGGCACAGTGGTACGGCGTGAGCGAAGACGAGGCCTGGAACTGGCGTTTGGGCGGTTTCAATCTTGACGAGATTCAGGACAACGGCGTCTACATCAGCGATCACTATCAGGGAGAGATTGCCGGACGACTCGCCCGAACAATCGGCGAGATCTCCGAGCCCTCCGAGTACCTGCATCTGGCGGTCTCATCCAGCTTCGCCATTCCCGACGGCACTGCAGCCCCGCCCCGTGCCATAAACCAAGCCCGATTCCGGACCGAACCCGAGGCCCGCTCGACCGTCCAGTGGCTCGACACGGGAATGATCGACGGCGCCAATCGCTTCGGCCTCGTCGGTCTCGAGTGTGTTGCCAATTACGGACCGTTCCAGTTTACCGGTGAGCACCTCAACCTCTGGCTGGGTCGTGAGAGCGGTTTCGGTCCGCCGGTCCATTTTCACGGCGGCTATGCGCAGGTCGCATGGTTTCTGACCGACCACTATCAGCCTTGGAACCGGAAGCTCGGTACGATCGGTCGCGTCCGCAAGATTGGCGACACTGAAGCCTGTCCCAAACCGTTCGGACATGCGTGGCAGGTCGCGGTTCGTTGGTCCTATGCGGACCTGAGCGACGACGACGTGCTTGGCGGTGTCGGCCAGAACGTCACCGCGGGGGTCAATTGGTACTGGACCAGACGGGCCCGGATGCAGTTCAACTGCATCCACGGCGACATCGGCAGCCACTTCCCGGTCGATGGTCAGACCGAAGGAACCTTCACGGCGCTCGGGACGCGTGTGCTGATCGATTTCTGACGTGAACTCGATAGCTCTCAAGCGGGGGGGCCGCGAGCCGCTCGACCGTGACAGTCATCCCCAGAATCTGAAGTGGATCGCCGAACTGCGTGAAGAGGGCGACGTCCGCCACGTCTCGACCGTAGGCGATGGCGATCCTCCCGCAGGTGGCCCGGCCGTGAAAACGGCCGGGTCGCGAAGCGACAGGATGTGGTTCGAAACCGTTTGGCTGACTAATCGGTCTCGAATACACCGGGAGGTTCTCGAACGACATCTCGTGCCTTTCGGCACCCGGCCGAGAATCGGCCGGGCCACCTGCGTCGCAGGCAATTCGCGCAGCAACCGTTCGGAGTGATATCACGAACAGTGTGATCGCCCACACATTCCGGCACTCGTTCGCGACGCACTTGATCGAAGCCGGTTACGATATCCGAACCGTGCAGGAACTCCTTGGCCCCCTTATCGAATATACGCGCGACGTTCGGACGACAATGGTCTACACGCACGTACTCAATCGTGGCGGTCGCGGCGTCCGCAGCCCGGCCGACTTCGACCAATTTCATTCCGAATAACCTGCGCACGTTATTCGGAATCATTCCTGTTAAACACTAGTTATTCGGTTGACTCCACTCAACGAGAAAACAACATCGAAACGATAATGGCGAAGAAATTTAACTGGGAAAATTACGAGACCGAGCTTCTAAAGTACCTCGAAAAAGCGGTTCTCGAAGTGATGGGGCAGTATCCCGATGAACATTTTTACGGTGCGGCCTTTCACTCATTCTACCGTGAGTATGGAGATCGGATTGGCTTACCTTGTTTGGCTGTGAATACTGAAGAAGAAATCGACGAGAATCTCGATACGAGATGGTCTTCGCCTGACTGGTACTGGAACGACCTTGACTATGCAGGACGTGCTCTGGTCAGCTTGCATGATCAGCTCAACGGGTTTGCGAGTTCCGAAGACGGCAAGCATTGGGAGACGCTTCACAAACAATGGGTGGCATCACTGATTCAGGTTGCGAAACGATTAACTACAAAGCTCAAAAAGCAAGAACAAGCCACTAAGGACTTTGGCTTTTTCCTTTTCGACGAAGAATCAGATGAAATGGTTGATGTACTTCGTCGCTGCATGACTTCAGCCAAATTCAAAAAACTGTTTCCCGATTTACTGGAGGACATCGAGCGCAAGCAGACGACTGAAGAACTACCAGCGGCAAAAAAACTGGCCCTCTACGCGAGCGACCTGTCGGAAGAAAATTGCGAAAGATTACTCACACATGGCAAGAAAGCGATTCCGGTACTGATTAACGCACTCAGCGGTGAGGATGGATGGCTTGCAGCGAATCTTCTTGGCAGACTGGGTATCCCTGACAAAAATGCGATTGAAGCTTTGAGGGAACTCGTTGATTCAACAGACGACAGTTGTTGTCGTCATGCTGCGACTTCTTTGGCTTTACTGGGAGACATTGATTTTCTGCTGAAACTGGCTGGTCGCAAAGAATCTCGCGCGATTGCAATTGATGGAATCAGAGACCTTTACTCGACCTCTGCGGATTACTCCACAATTCATGTTCCGCTTGACTATCGACCGCTTGAGCAGTTGCTCGCGATCGACACTTGTCGCAAACCTGCTCAAAGACCCAGGGATACTGGTGGTTACTTCAATTTTGCATTGGGAAACCGTGAAATCAAAGCTGGCGACGTTGACGAAGCTATTCGCGGAACCAGATCAAAGTACAAGATGATTCGGGAACATGCTGTATGTTGCCTTGGGGACCGCGGCATCGGAAAAGCATGCAGCCTCAAGGCGATACAGGCCATGGTCGATTGCTTCGAAGACCGAGCGATGTCAGTGCGCCGCTTGGCCGTTCTACGTATTAAAGATTGGAAAAACACGGCCAAGGATTACTTTCCTGCGATCCGAAAGTTGGCGAGGAAAGACCCTGACCCTGATGTACGCGAAGCTGCTCGAAACACAATGCGACAACTCGAGGTAAAATAGATGCAGACCACCGAATAACAAAATGTTGCACACGGAGTCGCGGGTCGTGCGGCTTTCGAAATCAATGCTGTTCGCCGCGACCCGGTGAACATTGCCGTTATGTTGCATTGATCAAAACCAACATGGAGGATGGCATTGAATATTTCAGTTGAGACGACAGTAGATGCACCAATCGACAATGTTTGGGAGGCATGGATTACGCCCGAGCATATTAATAGATGGAATTTTGCATCAGAGGATTGGCAATGCCCGAAGGCAGAGATTGATTTAACTGTTGGCGGCAGATTTAAATATCGCATGGAATCGAAGGACGGATCAATGGGATTTGATTTTGAAGGTACATTCACAGCGATCGAGGCTGGCCGCAAATTCCAGTACTCTCTAGATGATGATCGGAAGGTAACCATTGGGTTTGAAGAATCAAAGAACGGTGTTGTTGTAGTTGAGACTTTCGAAGCTGAGGATGAACACTCGGGTGAGCAGCAGCGACAAGGTTGGCAAAGTATTTTGAACAACTTTAAATCATATGTCGAAGCAAGTAGCACATAACAATCGCATGCAGCCGGACAAATTTGCTGCGCTTCGCTTGCAAATTTGCCGCTGATGCGAGGCGTTATACCATTAAGAATGGAGAAGCCAAATCATGCGAAACAGACGACAATTCATTGCGATCGCTGGTGCCACTGCTCTCACGGCTATGGCTCCAGCGTCTCTTCTGGCCGATAGTGAAACTCGGAAGCCCAACATCATCATTATCCTCGCCGATGACTTGGGGTATGCCGATGTGGGATGTTACGGGAGCAAGAGATTCAAGACACCAAACATTGATGCCCTAGCTGCGGACGGCATCCGCTTCACCGACTTTCACTCCAACGGTGCAGTGTGCAGTCCAACACGAGCGGCCCTGTTGACGGGGCGATATCAGCAGCGCACTGGCATCACAGGTGTAGTTACCGCAAAAGGACATCGCCATACGGGATTGGATCTTCAAGAAACGACTTTCGCGGAGGTTGTTAAGCCACTTGGATACACCACCGCTCTATTTGGCAAGTGGCATGTGGGCTACAATGCAGATTACAATCCCGTTCGTCAGGGATTCGATGAATTCATCGGGTTTGTGAGCGGCAACGTTGACTACCATGCCCACCTCGACCAGACCGGCAAAGAAGACTGGTGGAAACAGGATAAGCTGTCTCCGGAAACCGGATACACAACTGACCTTATCACAGATCATGGAGTTGATTTCATTCAACACAACAAGGACAGGCCGTTCTTACTCTATCTCCCCCATGAGGCTCCGCACTATCCATATCAGGGTCGCAAGGATCCGCCGCGTTACCAACCGGGAAGAGGCAGAACCAAGGATCCGGTCACACCGGCGGTCTACAAAGAAATGATTGAAGTAATGGACGAGGGTGTGGGGCGTATCCGAAAAGCTGTTGTTGACGCAGGGATAAGCGACAACACGCTTATCTTCTTCTTTTCAGACAACGGGCCAGCCGGCCCTGGCTCCGCGGGTCCACTACGAGGAAAGAAGGGGCAGATTTGGGAGGGAGGACACCGCGTGCCAGCGATTGCCTGCTGGCCGGGAAGGATTGAGAAAGGCAAGACGTCCGATCTCCCGGCAATGGGTTCTGATCTCTTGCCCACTATCGCCGCAATCAGTGGCGCTGCTTTGCCTCAAGACGTTACGCTGGATGGTATCGACCTCCTGCCGTACCTGTTTCAGAACAAACAGCTGTCAGATCGACCTCTTTTCTGGGGAGTCCGGAATCAATTAGCCATCAGGAAGGGCGATTTCAAGTTAGTGACCGACAAATCCTTTTCCAACCCCTCTTTGTATAATTTAAGCAGCGACCTTGGAGAGAAGGACGATATTGCTGCGGCACACCCAGAGTTGGTCAAGGACCTCCTATCTCTACTGAAACACTGGTATGCAGATGTGAACAGGAACGTCAAGAAGCGCTCCTGACTTAAAGAAAAACGGTAGAACAAAGCCATGCTACGGACGGCTTATCGCCGCCGCAGATGGCAGCCTTATGTCGACATGAAAATCGAACATGATCTTGAGGTTAGAGAATACGCAGACTTATGTCTAAAAAGATCGCGATCCTACAACACATTCGCTGGTTTCTTGATCGGTACGGGAATTACTGCCTTCATGGCTACAATTTGGGCAATTGCGGTTTTTGGTTACGGTCAGCCGATGCGCCCTGATTTGCCCTTTGGGCTCGCAGGCCTCTTTGTCATGGGCTTACTTCTCGGATTCACCCTTCACATCTTCAACCGTTCACGAATCAACGAAGCGTTTAACAATCGTTCAAAACTGCGTGAGTTGGTTCAATCGGGAGGCCGTTTCGCATTGTATCTACGGGACTCAAACGGCGAATCCTCGAGAATAGTTTCGCCTATAGCGACTCGTGGAATAGTTGTTCATCAATCGCCGACCGGAAATAGACTTCAGCACCTACTGCACGGTCGAATAGAGATGTTTGGACTTTGGGACACGTCAGACACCCGCTGGAGTATTCCCTTTCAACCAGTACTCAGTACCGGCAACAATTGGTTTTCCGACGTGGAAGAGATGATTCGCCAATCAGAAATAGTAATTCTCGATCTCGAAACCCCATCCGCGGGGATCGTTAGGGAAGTTGAACATCTGAAAGGCTCCGACAAAATGAACAAGCTCATAATCCTATATGCCGAATCTGACCAAGAATGGTGGGAAGAGAATTACAGGGGTGTCTTTGAGTCTTGCAAGTGGAGAATTGATGTGGGGCTTCGAGGTGAGGACGACAAGGACCACCTTGTTGGATCGCTTGGTTTCGTGTTTCCACCAGAACTCGACAGTTTGCTATCAGAGGCGACATAACAACACGATGCACGCGGAGCCGCCGGCGGCGCGTGTTTGAACGCACGGATCACTCCGGCGGCCCGGTGATCGTGGACGTTACATTGCTAAAGACACGAGGCTTTGATGGCCAAGGTTTACATTTCGTACCACAACAGTGATCAGCCATACGTTCGTGAACTTGCGAATGAACTGATGAGGTACGGCCACGATGTGTTCTTCTCTGGCGAAGCCATCCAGCTCGGCCAAGATTGGGAGTCCGTCCTAAGTGACGCTCTCCGCAATGCTGACGCTCTATTGGCAATCGTTTCTCCGACCGCGATGGACAGCAAGTGGCTGTTCACGGAAACCGGAACTGCGATGGCGTACTTCCGGGAACGGGACCGACCGTTGGTTGTGCCCGTGATACTTGAAAACGCGTCCATCCCATCACCGCTTCAAAGCGTCCAAGCTCTATTCGCCACCGGCAAGTCTGTAACTGAGATCGCAAAAGAGATTGATGCCGCATTGGATGCAATGCTGGGCCGCATGAAGGCAAAAGAGGATCAACGTCGGGAAATTCAACAAAAGGTGGAGGCCACAGCCGCGACGTACATTAAGGAGTCGCTCACTAATCTGGAAAAACGCGAAATCGGATATCGACGCGTTGCTTACTTCTGGTACGGATTGGCGCTGTTCTCTCTCGTTGGCGGTTTGATATTCGGCATTTGGCGGGCCGTTACAGTGAGCGGCGATTCCACGCCGCCATCTTGGGAGTCGCTCGCCCAACTTGGTCTCATCACAATTCTGGTTGTTGGCGTGCTGGGCGCTTTATCACGATTCGCGTTTCTTCTTGGCAAAGCATTCATGGTAGAGTCACTACGTAATGCAGACCGCGGTCATGCAATTTCATTTGGCGAATTCTATCTTAATGCGTTTGGCGACAAAGCTGATTGGTCTGAGATTAAAGAAGCATTTCAACACTGGAACATTGACAAGGGCTCGACGTTTATTGACCAAGATGCCAAGGACGTCGATCCTCAAATACTGCAAACGGCACTTGATATCGCCAAAGCAATTAGCGGCGTAAAACCCAAGTGACCGGCAATGTAACAAGCCAATCCATCGGAACCGCGATGCCGGGCGTTTTTGACAATAGATCGTCTCTCGTCCCGACCGCGTGATTGCGGCCGTTCGTCGGCAAGGCTACTGGATCGTGATTTCGCCTGACCGGTAGCTGATGTGAAGATCGAGTCCCAGCAGCAATCCGACGCCAAGGAGTGGATACTCGCCCTCGTTGGCAACCACTTCCAGTTCACGTTGGTTCCCGAGCCAATCAACGTGGCACACGTATCTCTGCAAGGCAACCTCGGAGCCGTCGGCAAGAATCGCCTTAACGGTCCCTGATTCCGCCTATCCCAGATCGTCGATTTGCTGCTGCGGCAACACGAGGTCGCCGTTGAATCCCGTATCGATCCAAACCTCGACGTCATGGCTGGCTGTCGTGTCCGACGAGCGAAGGGAAACCGTGACCAGCGCCCGCCCAAGACGATCGACTCGACCATTCATCGACACAGCATTCCAAGTTGGAGCGCCGCGCTGTGCCCGATACGCATCGCGTGCGTCGACCGATCGGGATGCGACCGACGGGCGGCCTGCGTGGCTTCGCTCAGCGTCTTTCCCAAGAAGTAATCGCCAGACTCCGGTTCGATGGCCACAAATTCATCAACGTGCCCGGGCTCCAAAATCGACTTCAGTCTTGTTGAGTAGATCGCTTCCGCCCGTCGCACGAATTCTTCAATCTCTGGTTTCGTCACTGATCCTCTCCTGAACGGGCCTTCTCCTGAACGCCGCGAACTCCGCTCCATTGTACCCACGGCCATGAAACGCCGACAATACCGCACGAGTCTTCGGCGGGTGGCTGGGGACGGTCTCGAAGAGCCGCCCCCAGCGAGCGCGGGGTTTAGGTTGCTGTCGCTATAGACCCAGGTCAGAGTAACTCTCAGAGCGGGCGGTTAAGTGCGGAAACCCCACGGGTGGCCCGGACGTGAACACGGCCGGGTCGCGAAGCGACAGGATGATGTTCGAAATCGTTTGGCTGACTGATCCGCCTCAAATACACCGGGAGGTTCTCGAACGACAGCTCGTGCCTTTCGGCACCCGGCCGAGAATCGGCCGGGCCACCCGCGGACTGTGTGAACGGGAGGCCGCCGCACCGATCAAATACGCGCTGGCCGACGGTCGGCTGGCCGATTTCTTTCACGTCGTTTCGCGGGTGCTCCACACCTACAACCCGGACAGTGCCTACGTCGCGCTCGACGACTGGGATACCGACCTCTCGTGCGAGAGCTGCGGAGACTCCTGTGATAGGGACTATTCCTCGTACTGCGACGCCTGCGAATGCAGACTCTGTGATTCTTGCCAGGTCAGCTGCGAGACCTGTGAAGCTCATTTCTGCTCTAGCTGCGTGTCGCGCTGTCGCCAAGAGGGCTGCGACGCCTGCTTCTGTCACGGCTGTCGCGACGACGTCGAAGGCTACTGCCATAACTGCGCGGACGAAGAGGACGGCGGCGATGAGGGGCCCCTTCCGGGGAGCCGACGCTGGTTTCCGCCGTAGCCGCAGTGCGAGAGAAGGTGCCGGCATGAAGCGAGCCTCCATTGATCTCTCGAAGCCGGTCCTTCGTTTCACACCCTCCGGTTCCGCGGACCTACGACGCTAGCGCCACGCTTCGACCTGGGTTCACTGACCTGATCGGTATGCGTCTCCTGAGTCATGCCGAGCACAAAGACCGGGACAAGCGGTTCTATATCCCCCGATCATCATGTCACTCCCGCATCGCTACAATTGATACGGTCGTCGTCGCGTCTGACGAGCCAGTCGCCATGTAGCCTTTAACTGCATCGGGACACGTGGCGTCGGCAGGGGGAGTGTCGCCCCGGCAACTTTGCGACCCTCATTAGAACTGGTTCCGTTTTTTTTGAGGCATGCCATCCCCACGCCGCTGCCATTTCGATTGAGCCCGGTGAGGTGACTGTCATGGATGACATCGATCAGACCCCGGAACTTCTTACTGTTGCCGAAACAGCCTGGCAACTCCGCATTTGCGATAAGACCTTGCGACGCTGGATCAAGAAGGGGCGAATCTTCGCGGTTCAGCCAGCCGGCCCCGGCGGCAGGATCCTCATTCCTCGATCTGAATTGGACGCAGTCGCTTCACGGCAGCATGGCGCCCACCGTACGAATATCGAACAGACACCACGCTCCACCAGTGGCCCTCGACCACGCTGGAAGCGTCTAGGGAGATAACCAATGAAGAAGTCTCAAAAGAAGCCCAGCCCGAAGAGGCTGAAGATTAACGCTAGCTACTACGTATGGCGGCTCTTTCAGCGTGACAACGGCTTGTGGTATGCCGATGGCCGCGGAAATCACCCGTCGCTCGGTAAGCACTCGCTCGGAACCCGAAGTCTAGAAGACGCTCGAAATGCCGTTACCGCTCTTGACCAGGCAATGGCGATACAGCACGGGATACTCGATCCGCGTGATGTCCCAAATTCGGGCTTCGAATTTGTCTCGATCGAGGTCGGGATCGATGCATTCCGCGACTATATTGGACGCGGTGAAGCAACCGGTGGAGTTCGTCCTTCGACGAAGAAAAGATACCGCGCAGCTCTCGATCACATCACGCGATACTGCCATCTGCAAAAGCTCAGCCATTGGGGACAGTTCCGGGAGCGCCAGGCGGATCACTACGCTGACTCACGAAGCAAGGCCGGAGCCAAGCCGAAGACGGTCTACCTAGAATTGACCCTGCTTAAGCAACTTGTGAAGTTCCTCCCCGAACGAGGGATGGCACCTGACGGTTGAGAACTTAAAGTTAAGTTACCTAAACCAGCCGCCTCTCCCACCTACAGCTACACGCGGCAGCAGGTCGCCGCGATGATCCAGCACTGTCGGAATACAGCGGGTCTCACGTGGCTCGCTGACATCATTTTGGGTCTTGCTCGGACCGGTCTTCGAATCGGCGAGTTTGTTGACCTGCGAGCCGAAGACATTGATCTGCAACGAAACCTTATCCGAGTGGTGAGTGAAACCGGGAATTCCGGGGACTCATCAACCAGACGAACAAAGAACGGTAAGAGCCGGGAGGTTCCGATCCACCCGGAACTTCGGCCAATTCTTGAACGCCTTCGGACAGATTCTCCCGGATATGTTTTCCGGACTGCAAGCGGTCACAAACTCCGTCCCGATCGGCTGCGGGAACAGTTCGTTGCCAAAGCGCTCCGACCGATCCTTGATGAGTTTCCCGACGACAGGCTTCTCGCCAAAGGGCGGCTTCATTCGTTCCGACATCACTTCTGCAGTGAGGCGATCCGTCAGGGTGTCAGCCAGCAAACAGCCATGTCGTGGATGGGGCACCATGATCCGGCGATGACCCAGCACTACTTCCACCTCCATCACAAAGACGCGGCTCGCGAAATCAGTAAGCTCGAGCCGCTAGCTCTCGATCCGGTGGAGCAACCGAACACGGTCGGCGATATTGCCAGCGTGTCCTTTAATGAATCTGGAGTTCTTCGACGCGAACCAGTGGAGGCAACAACGACGCCGGAAAGCTGACCGATTTGTCCCAGTTGTGTCTCAGTTCGGTTCTCGGCCCAATGGCCCTGCCGTAACCTGCTTCACAACAATGACTTACAGGTCGGAAGAACATCAAGCGGAGAGGGGGGGATTCGAACCCCCGGTCCCCTTGCGGGGACACAGCATTTCCAGTGCTGCACAATCGGCCACTCTGCCACCTCTCCGTACGATCCGCACGATTCCGCGGGAGCGGTCAGGGACCGTTCCGGTTCGGCAGCGCGTGCGTATTGATCGTGTGAATGCTTATGATAGCGGACTCCCCCCGCAACGTCACGGTTCGGCCCAAGAATGAGCGTGATTCCTTTTTTGACGACGGGCAAAATGCACTACCGCATCGCTTTTGCGTTGCTGCTGGTGGGTTTTTCGATTGCGAGTGCCTATTTCGGGATGAAGTTTGCCAGCCTTTCGTCGCGAGAGGAAGACGCTAGTAGTTCCGAGGCCGCGTTCCCGGAACGTGGGTATCTCGGTATTTATGCGCACGACATTCCTGAACGAGGGCCATGGATTCCGGGCAGTGGATTGCTGGTCGTCCATGTCATCGATGGCGCACCGGTCTCGCAAATCGGTCTGCAAGCCGGTGATGTCGTGACGAAGATCGGTCCGATTCGCCTGACGAAAACCCAATCGGCCAGAGACGCTCGAAACGTTTGGCGGGCCGGCACCCGATTGGCCGTCACGTTTGTCAAAGAGGGCAAGTTGAACGATCCGACCGCGACGGCGACCGGAACGGCGCGATTGGTCTCGCGTGAGCAGCTCGACGACGGGTTGCGACGACAGCGCGGCATCGAGTCCGTTCCGACGAGTCATCCGCGTGGCTTTCTCGGAATCATGGTCGGGACATCGCCGGGCGGCGGAGTCATGATCGGCCAGGTCGGCCGGGCGACACCGGCTGAAGAATCGGGATTAAGACCAGGGGACGTCATCGTGCAAATTAACGGCGAACCGGTCTCTGACCAACTCGAATTTTATCGAATCGTGCGTGAATTGGTTGCCGGGCTGCCTTGCGTGCTTCAAGTTCGACGTGCTGAAAAGGGTTTCACGATATCAGTCATTACGGTCTCCGAAGAAGATTTACCTCCCGAAAGCTATTCGCGGCCCGTGCGGCTTTAAACGGCAGCAACGGTGCATCATTTTTCTCGTTGAAGTTATGCTGAACGATCACAGGCTTATTTGATTATTTATTGGCAACCTTATCGGCCCGAAGCGACTATGAGAGCGTTGTTTTTAAGTGAATCCGGTCCTGAGTTTCGCATTGACTGCCACGAACCCGATGAGACTTCCGGGGAGTCGATCGTCAAAGTTGATTTGGCGGGGGTATGCGAAACCGACCTGCAACTGATCCGCGGATATATGAACTTTTCCGGAATCCTGGGCCACGAATTCGTGGGCACGGCCGAGACCGGGCCGCTTGCAGGCCAAAGAGTCTGCGGTGAACTTAATTGCTCTTGCGGCGACTGCGATCTATGCGGTCGCGGGATGGCTAACCACTGTCCGCACCGGACGGTCATTGGCATTTTGGGGCGGAACGGTGCTTTCGCCGAGCGGCTTTCGGTGCCGAACGCGAATCTTCATCGAATACCCGACGAAGTAGAGGACGAGCGAGCGGTGTTTGTGGAACCGCTCGCCGCCGCTTTCCGGATTCTGGAACAATTAAGATTAGACGGTAATGAACGTGTTGTCGTGTTGGGGAGTGGTCGCCTCGGAAACTTGTGCGCACAAGTCCTGAATTCAATCGGCTGCCACGTCACCGCGGTTGACAAGCACTCTGAGAAGCTTCAACTACTCTCGGAATTGGACCGGGGAATTAGTGTCGCAATGCTCGATGACTTGCCGCACGCGGGTCATTCAGAGAATAAGGCCGATATCGTCGTGGACTGTACCGGATCGCCAACAGGCCTCCCGACGGCGCTCAGGCTTGTCAGACCACGAGGCACCATCGTCTTAAAGACGACCGTGGCGGCGGAGACACAAATGCCGCACGCGTCGATCGTTATCGACGAGATATCGATCATCGGGTCGCGGTGCGGGCCGTTTGCTCCCGCCATTGAGGCATTGGCACAAGGAAGTATCGACGTTCGGTCGTTGATCTCTGCGCGATATCAACTCGACGACGGTGTCGAAGCGATTGAAGCCGCCGGGCAGAACGCACTTAAGGTCCTAATCGACCCGAAGCCAGGCTGAAGCTGAAATTAACTTAATGTGACACGCCCGGCTAAAGAGGCGGTTTTAATTTGCATTTCGCAATAGAGAGGATCGGGGCGTGGGGAGCGAGCATGAGAATTTGAAATCGATTCGTTGGCAAAGCGGCGTTGTCGGCCGTGGTTGGCAGATCGGCTTGGGGCTCCTGTTCGTCCTCGCTCTGTTGACGTCTGTCGCGGTTCTTGTGCGAATCGTCGGGCGGCGGGCGAGTCCTGTGCAAATCACATTGGCGACAGGTACGCCCGCCGGATCTTATCATCGCTTCGGCCAGGCGCTGCAACGTGTCACGACTGATCATATCGAGGATCACGAGCTCGACTGGCGTCTCGAACTGCTGACGACAAGAGGCTCCGCCGAAAACATGCGAATGCTCCGCGGATCGCTGGAAGCCGATCGGGAGAAAATCAAGACCGTAGCCGCCAACAACGGTCGGCCCGAAGTCGAAACGATTGATTTAATTATCGCTCAAAGCGATACGCCGACGGTCCGAAACTGCCGGCTCGTCGCTCCTCTATTTCCAGAAGTTTTTCACGTCATTGCTGATGAATCGATCGCTTCAATTGATGATTTCAGAGGCAAGCACGTCGGAGTTCTCAATAAAGGGAGCCGCACTTACGACGTGTTCCTCGGGCTTCTCGAACACTACGGGCTGAGTTGGCAGGGCGATGACGCTGATGTCACGCTGCATCCGATGAGTGCGCAGGAACTGGTCGAGGCGTTCGAGCGAAATACCGTCGGTTCCGATGAAGGCCCACGTATCGACGCCATGTTCTATATTGTCGCACTCGGTAATGAACTCGCCGAGCAAGTTCTGAGTTTACCAGAAGCGCATTTGGTCTCTATTGATGAGGCCGAGGCGCTGAAGCTCTGGTTTCCGAATGTGAATCCTTATGAAATTCCGAAAGGCGCCTATGGACATCGAATGACGATCAGGGACGACGGTGCGAAATTGATGCAACCGGTGCCGCCCGACCGCATTCCGACGGCCGGGGTCTATGCGATGCTCGCGGCTCGCTCCGATCTGGACACCACATATGTTCGCGAACTGGCAGAAATCTTAAGTCTCTACCCTGGCGAACTGTCGCAAACCCGCCCAAGCTTAATTGAGTTGCAGGAGGCCTCCGCCTTGGCCGAGAAGTATCGGCACGGCCGGGGCGACGAGGTCGCGGATGCGTCAGACTGGTTTGCGGCACCCCATGCGGCGTTGCTGCCCGGGTATCAAGCCGACCTTTCGCTTGGTATTCCGATGCATCCGGGCGTCACTGACTTCTTAACCAGCGATGAGCCCTCGTGGCTTGCTCAGAATGCCGAGCTCGCAAGTTTATGTTTGGCTGTGGCCATCGCGATTGCCTCGGGTGGTCGCGCCTTCTTTATCAACGCAACTCGTCAAAAGCGACTGCGCGCCGAAACCTATAACCGCCAACTGGCGGACCTCGTCGACAATGCACTCAAGGCCCGCGACCGAAGCGAATTGGAGACGCTCTGGAAGGAATTGACCGACATTTTCAATGCAGTTGTTGATGACATTGAGCATCGCCGCATATCCTCAGACGCATTTCACTCATTCAAATTTCCGTGGGATGTCGCGAAAGACCTGCTCTGTCATCGCGAAATTCTGCTCACGGAAAAAGACGAAGTCGCCCAATTGCGTCGCCTCGCAGGTCCCGACGCGGTCGCTGATGAAACGGAGATCGAGAAGCAAGATTAGTCGCACCGTCGCTCGCGCCCTTTAAAGTGAATGACGTTATGTTTAGCGTTGTCAATCTAATTAGTCGCTCGCTCGCACAGGAGTTTCGTCGTGATTCGCGTACTGGTAGCCGGTTTAGTCGGCGGGATGGTTTACTATGTTTGGCTGGTTATGACGTGGATGGTGCTCCCCGTGCATGACGATTCGATGCAGCAACTGCCGGGTGAAGACCAATTTCGTGCGATGGTCGTCGATCAGGAAGTTGAGACCGGGGTATATTTTGTGCCCTTCGGTTCGCCGGAAGAGATCGGCGACCCTGAATCGGGCTTTTACGAGAAACATCAGGAAGGGCCGTTGTTTACCCTTATGGTTCAGCGGGACGGCTTCGAACCGATGCGGCCGCAAATCTTTGTCACTGGATTCGCCCTCGACGTGGCGGCCTCGTTGATTGCGTCGGCTCTCTTGTGGGGAGCGGCCGGCGGATGCTGTCGAAGCTATTTCGCTCGCGTCGGTTTTGTGCTCGGACTCGGCCTGTTCGCCTCGATCGTCTCACACGGGGCGATGTGGAATTGGATGCTTGTGCCGACGGCACACACGCTTTCAATGGCGTTCGAAGTCGCGGTCGGCTGGCTGTTGGTGGGGCTAGTCATCGCGGGAATTGTCGTTCCGCCGAAGTCGGTCGTTAAGATTGAAGATAAGACTGCAGAGGAAGCTTCAGCCCAAACTTAGAGCGCTTTTAACGCGTCTTGAGATCCCACTGCGGGTCCATGTCGGACATCTTAATTGTCGCGGACGCGATCGTATTCGGGATTGACCGCTTTCTTGCCCCACCGTTGAAGCGTCGCCTTTAACCCGTCGTCCGATTCGGGATAGCGGCCCTGATCGTCGGTCTGTTCGATCCAATCTGCGAGTAGAGATCGATGACGGGCAAGCTCGTCGGCGTATTGCGGGTCGCCGGCGAGGTTGTGGATTTCATCCGGGTCGCTGCGTAGGTCGTACAATTCTTCGGCCGGACGATAGGGGCCGACAAATCGGGCCTGAGTCTCATTGAGTTCGCCCTTTGCATATAGCTCCTTAAGAATCTCCATCGACGGCCGTCCGTCGCGGTATTGCGGCTGCAGATAGGGTCGGTCCGTCTTAAAGTTGCGCAGGTATTGAAAGTCTTTCGTCACGATCGTGCGGATGCGGTCAATCGTGTAATCGCAACGATCGCGAGCCGCGGCAATAAATTTACGGGGCTGATGATCCGAGGCGAATAAGTCTCGCCCTTGCATCCACTCAGGCACGGCCTCACCGGCGAGAGCGAGCGTGGTTGCGGCGAGATCAATTCCGCTGACGAGATCGTGTCGGACCTTAGTCCCGGCCGGCGCATCGGCGGGGGCCTTGTCATGGGCGGAGATGCGGACGTTCTTAAATCCGGCCGCGTTGACTGATTGAATGACTTTGGCCACCGTCCCGTAGGGAATCTTTCCGCCGCCCCTGATCAGGACCGGCAGCGAGGTATCTGACGTTACCTCTTGAATCGCCTTCGGCAGTTCGGCGAGACCGGTGTCTCGGTCGTTCACTTTAATTGATTTCAAACCTTCGATCTGAACGATGACTACGGCTGGGTCTGAGGAGTAAGAGGGGACGCCCGGCCCCGCGATGATCAGCGGAACATGAATGCCGCCCTCGTAAATGAATTGTTTGTGTCGAGGCAATCTCATGCCGTGATCGGTGAAGAAGATAATTACGGTATTGTCATACAGCCCGTCCCGTTTTAAGGCGGCCACAATGTCGCCGACCTCGGCATCGGTCTGACGAATGCAGTCGTAATGAAAGGCGATTTCCTCTCGGTAAATGGGGTGGTCCGGGTAGTAAGGCGGGACGGTCACGCTGTCGGGGTCGGTCTTCGGCGAGACCTTGCCGTTGTTCTTGCCGCCTTTCAATTGGATTTGCCCGAAGAACGGTTGAGCCCGCCCCTTCTTCTTCCACTCTTTGCCGCCGTAGAATCCGTTTTTCTCCTCGAGATACGAGTAGAGGTTGTCCCGATCGAACTCGAAGTTGTAATCAAGTTTTCCCTGATTGAATGTGAAATAGCCGGCATCTTTAAGAATGGCAGGGATCGGAAGAACTTCTTCGGGGAGTTTGATCGCGTCGTAGTCCTCCATCTTTTTGCCGCGGAACCAGGCCCGGCTGGAACGATGGTTGTGAGCGCCGATCGTCGTCTGCCACATCCCGGTAATTAACGCGGATCGCGTGGCTGAGCAGACACCGGCCGGCGTGTAGAAACGATCGAATTTGACGCCCTGCTCCGCGAGCGCGTCGATGTGCGGCGTCTCGACGACGCTGTCTTGGTAGCACGACATCCACGGAGACATGTCTTCGACATAGATCCACAGGATGTTCGGTCGCTCGTTCGCTACGGCGAATGGGGACCCGAGAATTGCGAACAGCGATACGAGAAGAGGCAGTGCGGTTTTCATAACGGAGCGGCCTTCCAAATCGTTCGGGACGGTGTGCGCCGACGCGGAATTTGATCAATTTCATCATGTTCGAGTCGACCGCCCCTCGCAACCGGCGTGCGACTGGCAGCTAAGATTCAGTACGTCGGACGGAATTGTGTTGTTGAAACCGACACCTGACCGCGTTTTCTCTCTTATGGCTTGTCAATTCGCCTTCAGGAATCCCAGTCAGAGGTTTGCCATGTCTAACGTCACGTCACGATTTCCCAGCTTTCGTCAGTTCATCGCCTACTCGTCGGCGGCATTCGCCCTCGCCGCATTTGCTTCGGTCCCCGCTTTCGCGCAATGCCCCGGTGGGGGTGGAGGCGCAGGTGGTATGGGGGGCGGAGGCGGGATGGCTGGAGGAATGGGGGGCATGGGTGGAGGCGGCCTCGGTGGCCCGATGGGTGGAGGCATGGGCCGGCCCATGGGCGGAGGAGCTGGTGCTGGAGGCGGAGGTGGCGGAATGAACGGTGGCGGCTCCCAAATGATGATGCAGATGGCCCAACAGGCTCAGCAAATGCAACAGATGCAAATGCAGATGCAACAACAGATGTTGCAACGCCAACAGCAGGTCATGACCGCCCTCCGACAGCAACAATTCGAGCAGCAGCAATTGGCCCGCCAGAACGCGATGAATGTCCGAACCGCGAATGCGACGAGCCCAACGGACCGCCCGATGACAGAACGGGAACGGCGGATCGAGCGGTTACGCGAGCGTGTCGAAGCACGCCGGCAAGCTCGGCTTGATCGGATCAACGAGCGCGAGAGCGGACCGGACGCTTAGGGCTGACCGAACAACTTTCAGCGACGAGATAACGCGCGATGCCTGCAAATGAGAGAGAGATTCGCATCGGCCGAAACTATTGATGGCGGAAACGAGTGCTCGGTTGATGTCCCGGTCGGCTTTGGCGACCGGGACATCGGCGTGCAAACCGGCGGTCTGCGGCTTTTCAAGTCCCGCCCCGAATTGATGCCGCGGGCCGTCGGTTTTTCTGACGAAGTGCCGGCGATGCGGCGACGCCAACGATGTCTGCAGATCGAGAAACTCTCCCCGTATCGTCTTCCCCCAAGTTGCGCAGGCAACAAGCTTCGATCGATCAACCGCAGGATTTTTCTTTCGGCGGTTTAGGGCTGCCGCTTCGTTAAATAGGCCGCTTTGATCATCTCGACCGAATTAATTGACAATCGGATTGACAGCGACAAGAAAGACGATACTTTGTATTGCAAAGTCTGTCAGGGAGGTTGTCGAAGATGGATGCCACTGAAGCGCTCGGCCAGATTTCCGCGATCCGGCAGCAACTGGCCCGGACGCAGACATTTCGTGGCTATCGTGCCGTAACGGTCGGCGGGAGTGGAATCCTCGCGTTTCTCATCGGAGCCTATCAGTTCGCGCACTTCGGGATGCGGCCGGTCGGCTCATTGGCATTCATCGAGACTTGGGTGGCTGTCGCGTTGATCTGCATCGCGGTGATTGCGGCCGAATTGGCCGTGTGGATCTACCGTGCCCCCTCGACCGCTCGGCGGGATGCGATATTGGCGGCTGTGACGGCGATCGCACCGTCTCTGATTGCGGGCGGGCTGCTGACATTTGTCGTTACCGATTACTGTGCGTCGGCGATGTGGATGCTGCCGGGCCTGTGGTCGATTCTGTTCGGCCTCGGCGCATTCGCTTCCTGCCCTTACCTGCCACGTCCACTCATGCTTGTCGGCATTTATTACTTGACCGCCGGCTTGCTATTGCTGCGGTATTGCCAAGGCGAGAGTGCTTTTTGTGCTTGGACGATGCCCCTTGCGTTCGGCGTCGGGCAAATTTTCGCAGCCGTCTTGTTGTATGCCACGATCGAGACTGATCCCGTGCGGTCGCCGGCCGGGGAAGGATCAACTCGTGCCTGAATCATCCGGCAAATTTTCTTACCCCGGGCTCTCACGCGTGATGCACGAGAAGGCTCGGCTCGGCATTTTGACATCACTCGTGACTCAGCCGAACGGCGTAGTCTTCAGTGACTTAAAAGAACACTGTGATCTGACCGACGGCAACCTGAGTCGACACCTCGCGACGCTTGAGAGTGCCGGCCTGATCGAAATTTGGAAGTCGACCAGCGGCGGGCGTTCCCAAACCCGGGTTAGTTTGACCGAATCAGGCCGCGAGCAATTCCTCTCCTACCTTTCCGAACTTGAGCGGGTCATTGCTGATGCGGCCCCCACAACGCAATTGTCGCGGGCTCGTCTCGCAGACACCTAAATTTTTTTTGCACCTACACTTTGTATTGCAAAGTTAAGTCCCCCTTATGAAAGGAATTCTGATGCCCTGCTCAGTTCCAACCCGGTTTAGCGAACACACTTCCCCCGATTGGGTCGCCTATTTTAATGCGAACTGCGAACCGATTACCGAAACGGCTTGGTCGCTTGAGCCGACACTCACTTTGGCCGAGCGCGATCGCATTGCGCGTTCAGTCCAGATTTTTCAGCGGGGCGAGTCGGGCACGGGCTCGCACTTAATGAAGTGCGCCCTCACCTATGCCGAGCAGAGCGGCGACGAGGTTTACCCGCAAGCGCTGCAACTTTTCATCGATGAAGAGAACCGACATGCCGATGCATTGGGCCGCTTCCTCGATCAGGAGGAGATCTCTCGATTGGAGCGGGAATGGTCTGACTCTGGCTTCCGCCGACTCCGAAAACTTGCCGGCTTGGAGCAATGCGTTGTCACTTTGCTGGCTGCGGAGACGATCGCGATGGCCTACTACGCCGCCTTGATGAGCGCGACCGGCTCACCCACACTCGCTGCGATCTGCCGTCGACTTCTCGCCGATGAGGTCGGCCACCTGCGATTTCAGGCCGAGCAACTTGGGCGTCTCCGGCAGCGACGCAACCCCATCACGTTAGCAGCAGCCCGTTGGCGCGATCGGCTGATTCTTCGAGGGGCGATGCTGCTCGTGTGGCGAACGCACCGCCCGGTGTTTCGCGCCGCCGGTTGGGACTTCAACTGGTTCGAACGCAACATATTCGCACAAGCACGAGTCGTTCGTTCGCACGAGCAACGCCAAATTGCCAAGCTCAACGAAGTCTCAGTCGACCAGGTTTCAGCTAACCAAGTCTCACTGAACCAAGCCACTACGCTGAACGAAAAAATGCCGCCGACAGTCGATTGCTCGACTTCCCGGCGGCATTTCGTTGCCGAATCGATTTCATCTCATTCGAGCCGTTCCCGGCCGAGCGGCATACGACCGACTGCCTGACGCTGTCGATCCGCCATCCCTTGAAGGTAATCGCTTTACCTGTCACGAGTAAATTACGTGAAGTCGAGGTTGACGGTGCCTTCACCGCCCATGACTTCGATTTCCAACTCGCTGCCGTTGCAGGGGAAATCAATTTCTTCCTCCGGTCCCGGCGGTTCTTCGCCTTCGGCAACGTCAGGTTCGGGAGCCTGAAGGCGGACGGTGTGCTTGCCGATGATCGCCCCGTCTCCTTCTGTGTAGGTCGACACCGTGTAGCTTCCGTCGGACTGAATCTGTCCGATCGCGGGCTTGCCGGGGTAAGCCGCGTTTTCGCCCGGTTTTGCGTGGGGACGGAAGACGATACTTCCTGACGTCACCGGCTCTCCGTTACACGTGACTTTGCCGCTCACAGGCGTCGTGCCCATTTGGTAACTCTCGCCGCAGCCGACGAGCAGGAGCGAAAACGTCGCAACCGCGATTGAACTGAACCGTGCGCATTGTCGAATCATGAGATTGTGAAGCCTTTACTGTCGTGACAAATGTCCGAACGGACAAAGCGAGTGAGAGTAATAAACTACGGTCCTTGGCCGACGATTCGCAAGCGTCTCGGACGCTGTCCCTACACGCTAACGCCGACGTTCGGGTGTCGCCGGTGTTTCGTCGATCAGGTCGTTGAGCCGGCCGGGCCGCTTCAGAAGCGTGAACGCATCGTAGAGTTCGCCATTGGCGGTCTTGGCTTCGTACCGCAATTTGTCCGCTTCCAGCGAAATGATTTGGTAGAGCTGAGTATCCTCGGCGCGGCGGTCGAATGGGTTTTTTCCGTCGTCGTAATCTTTGAGCGGATACATTTTCGGACCGCTGACAGAAACGACGTAGACCGTTCCCCCCTGCTCTGACTGAGCCGCGGCTCCGGATGCGACGTTCGACTCACCACCGCTCAATCGCTGCTTGCCGCTCGCGATCAGCGGAGTACGACCGTAGGTGTGATCGTGCCCTTGGAGGACGAGGTCAACACGATACTTGTCGTAGAGGGGTTGCCAGAGATCGCGCAGCTCCGGATTGTCACGGCCGCGACTCGTCGAGTAGACGGGGTGGTGGTGCGTCACGATCGTCCAGCGATTGGGATTATCGGCAAGCACCGGTTCGAGCCATTCGGCCTGTTCCTTAATTTTCTCATTTGAGTTCAATCCGATGAATCGCACGCCTTGGACGTCGAGATAGTAGACCGACTCTTTCAGCCCCTCCGGCCCGTTTTGCGGAAACTCGAACCGTTGATTCCACCGTCGGGCAAGCAATCGCACGGGGCGAAAGCCGCCGTCGGTCGGATTGAAAATATCGAAGTCATATTCATGGTTTCCCGGTATGGCGATGCAGGGTTTTTGCGCGTGAACCCACCCGCCCGCGTGGAACCACTCGCCCCACTCATCGTCCTTGTTTCCGCGGTTGATCAGATCGCCCGCATGCAACATCAGCAAGGCTCGTGGGGCATCCGAATAGGCTTCGCGAATCAAGCGAGACCAGTGCTCTTTGACATCGTTTTGAGCATCTCCCACGTATAAAAAGCTGAAGGGCTTAAATTCATTCGCCGCCGTGCGGAAGTGGAACCACTCGCTCCACTCGGTGCCGTCGCCGACACGATACGCGTAAAGCGTTTCCGGCTTCAGACCGGTCGCCGTCGCGGCGTGCATCTTGACCAGACCGGCATTTGTTTTCAATTCCGTCGTCTCGCCATTGAATGTCTCGGCATCGAGTTTGAAATCGGGGCCCGCACCGGCGACGGCGATCTGCAGATCGGCCTGTCGGACTTGCGGACCGGTTCGCCAAGTGACCGAAAGCGTACTCGAAGGGTCCTCGCGCCAAGTTGCGAGGATGCGGTCGGGCGTGGCGGTGGCCTTGGGATGAGGCTGCAACTCCTCCGCACCAACGCTTCGACAGTAGACAACGACAAACAACAAAAGCAGTCCCGCGGCGACGGCAGGAACATTCCGCACTAGCGATGGTGGAGTCGAGCCGAGCAAATGCATTCGTAGCTCCGAGAATTGTGAGAGAACTTCGATGTCGATCAAAGACTAGCGAAGGGATTGAGCAGACCCAAGGGGCGCCGGGGCAAGTTATCGATGATGCCGCGGTTCCAAAGACGGGCCGGTCGCGAGGTTCATCGCGACTTTATCGCGAGATGCTCGATTCGGCGTGATCAATTTGTTGCTCGCCCGCGTCCGGTTGCTTCATGTCGTCGTGGGTACTTGCCGATCGACGATGGGGCACAATCCAACGACCAAGCGGTCCGCACAGCAGGGACGGGAGGTAGACGAGATCGGCGATCAACGCGGCCCCGACGAGTGAAGCCATCAGCCAGCCGAATCTCAGGATCAGCAGCAGGTCCGCGAATACAAGCATCATCAAACCGGCAGAAACGATCAGGCTCGTTTGCCACATCGCCGGTCCGCAATGACTCATCGCCGAAGCGATCGCCGCGGGGCGATCCCCACCATTTTCGTCGAGGTGGCGGCGGAACCAGGTGATCAGATGCAATGTGCCGTCGACCGCGATACCGAGTGCGACCGAAGCCGTGATCATCGTGCCGATATCGGTCGCCAGTCCGAACCACGAGATCGTCCCGAAGACCAGTCCCACGGGCAGCAAGTTCGGAAGCATCGTCAGAACGCCGCCACCGACGCTGCGAAGCATGACCATCATCAACAGCGCGATCACCGCGAAGGCGATGCCGAAACTCTTAATCAGACTTTCGAGCACTGCTTGCTGCGTGCGAAGAAATAGCGGCACTGTCCCCGTAACGATGCCCGACACCCCGGTGTATCGGCTGAAGACGTCATCAATGCGGCCGGTCAAATCGCCGGTCAAACTTGCGTAGTTTAAATCGGAGAGAATTTTCACCTGCGCCGTTATCTGCCACAGTTCATCGCCCCGGTTCGCCAGCAATTCCTCTTGGGGGCCAATGGCGTCTTCGCGAGCCAGCGTGACAAACTGCCCTGCCTCGGCATCATCGTTCTCAGCGATGGACGCCTCCATTCGTCTGAGCCGAACGTTGTAGCCGATCGACCGATTCTCAGCCCCTCGCAGAAAGTCGGGAAGGGCCAACGTGCCGGTCACGTCGGGATGCGATGAGACCGATCGCTCGACCTCCCGCACGATTTCCACCCGTTCGATGAACGGAATTTCTTGGGTCGCTTCCGGGGTGAAGCGGACAACGACCTCGACCGGAATGATGCCCGTCAGTTCGTCTTCGATGAATCGATAGTCCGCAATAATGCGGCTGTCGGTTGGGAAATAGTGAATGACCTTCGTTTCAGTATGAAACCGCGTCATACCGAGTGCCGCTATGCCGAACAGGGCCAGGCAGGTCAGCGAAACCGGAACGGCGTGTTGAGCGATCCGCGTTCCGAACGCGCTGAAGTGATCGGAGACGCGCGTCACGCCGCGCGGCCGTCCGACGGGCAGCAGGCGAATCAGCGCCGGAAGCACGACGAGCGAACAAATCAGCGAGATGAAGCAGCCCGCCGCCGAGTACAAACCGAAATGGCGAACCGGAGTGAGTGGACTCGTCCCCAGTGAGGCCAATCCGATCGCGGTCGTCATGCTGGCCAGCGCACACGGAACGGCGGCTTCGCGCCGGGCGACTTCCGGGGCAGTCGCCCGGTCGGTCAGAGCCGCATGTTTCCAGTAGTTGGCCACGTGGATCGAAGCCGAAAGCGTCAGCACCATCAGCAGTGACGGCATAACTATCAAGACCATATTCATTGTCGCCCCCGACAGGGGAACGATGGCGACCGTCATGATGGTTGCCGACAGCGTGACAAACAGGACCAACCCGGCCAACACGATTTGACGTAAGAGCACGACAGCGAGAATCGCGGAGAACAGAGCGGAAAACCCGAGGGGACTTTTCTTCCAAAGCATCCAGGCCGGGACATCGCGGTTCCACTCGGCCTGATGCACAAACCGGTCGAGTTCCGTTCCGGCAACGCGGGTGCCGCCCATGTGCAATTGATCGGACGGAATGTCCGCCGCTGCCGCGGCGTCCCGAATCGCGTCGAGAATCTGCTCCGTCTCGAGCGACTCATTCTCTTCATCGAGCGCTACCGAATAGGCGACCGGCGAGCGTCCGGCTTTCCCGACGAGCAAGCCTTCGAGCCGATCGAGCGCCTCGTCTTCGTCCACTCCGATGTCGGTCATTCGATCGACCAATTCGGTCGGAGTGGTGACGTCGATCACGCCGTCGATTTTCTCAAGGGCCGCCTCGAAGCGCTGACCACGGGCATCTCCGAGCGAACTTCCCGCCCATGTGACGAAGATGCGATCTTCGGATGGGAAGTGTCGGCGGGTCCACTCGAGAATTCGAGCCTGCGGATCGTTCGCGGGCAGCCATTTGCCGACGTCGTTGTCCGACTCGAGTCCTCCGAATTGCAGAAGCGCGAACACCAGCGCCGCGAGCATCGCGACGACAATCGCCAGTGCCTCAAGCGTCTGGCGGACGGGGTTCACGGTGGCCGGTTCTGTCGACATCGCACGCGGATCGGCTGCGAGACGGGGAACGAATCCGCCAACGATAGCAGCAACCCGCCAACGGTCCCAGCGTGGTTCGCGCTACGAAAGTACGAGCCGCACACGAAGTAAGCGGATAAATGCCAAATAATCCGCCTATTCGGTCTCCGGCCGATTCGCTTTCGGCCCGAACTCGACGTATGGGAAGCCGAGCCATTTCTTGACGAGCACCACTTCGCCAGCTTCATTGCCTTCGACGGCGTGCCCCAAGAACTGCAGCACATATCCGATCACGAAACAGGCGATCCCGTTCCAGACGTCACCGAGGCAGAAAAAAACGATCGGTGCGACGAACGTCACCGGCAAACCGATCACGTGCAGCACCTGATTGACGGGGTCGCGGTGCCGCTGGACATAATTCGCGAGAAACGATTTGAGCATGGTGCGCGGTGTCCTGAGACGGAGATTGCCATTGACCAAAGCGGCGACCTTAAAGATACATCCTCCCGGTTGACGGGAGCGTTGTGCTTGCGGCGTTGCCGCTGAACTCTATTCGGCGGTTCGCCATTGCTCGGTCGTCCCGCACCGCTCCCCCGCGTCAAATATTTCCAATAAGGCTGAAGTCATGACGGGTGTAATGGTCCTGACCGCGCTGTGTGCGATCTCCGCCCCTCCCGCCGAGCCCGTTCAGGCCGCGCGACCTGTCATCACCTCGCAGGTGGTGGTTGAGGTTCGAGTCTATGATGGGGACACGCTCACCAGCGCACCCACGCTCGTCGCCGTGTCGGGCGAGCCTGCTCGAATAGAAGTCGGCGGCACCGTCGCAGCGACTTTTGAAGAGCCGGATGGTCGCCACACCGAAACCATTCCTGTCGGGCTCACGCTTACCGCCGTCCCGACGGTTCTGGAATCCGGGAAAATCCATCTTCGACTCGCGATGGAGCACCGGGAAGTCGACACCGAAACCCGGGGAAATCGCAGTCTTACGGCAATTCGCAGCAGCATGTATGAGACGGTCGTCACCTGCCGCAACGGTGAGACAATCCAACTCGGAGGCGTTTCTACGAACGGCGGCGAAGTTCGAACGGGCAAGGCGACCGACGAGCCGAGCAGTGGACGCAGTGCCAAAGTCACCGTCACACGCGGCGATCGTACGATTGACGTCGCCCGCGGCCGCTTCGGGATGCCGATCCGCGTCGGACAAAATCCGTTCGCCCCGCCGGTTCGATAAAAGACGGTGTGCGTTCCGCCAACATTCAGGTTGGTGGTTCGTCGATCAACGCGTTCGCATTCGCGCAGATCGCTCCCGCTGCCGTCCCGCGGCTTGCTTAAGTTGAAGGAACCCCTTTGGTCAAAGGGACTTCCGGACAAGTTCGGCGTTGCCTCACCGAGCCATCGCCGTCCGCTTGAGCCGAAGCGGAGGCCGCTATTTGTTGTTGGCATCAATCCTGCATCGTTGCGTTAATCAACGGCACGCAAACGCGTTCCGACACGCAATTCGATTAGGAGATGTCGCAATGAATGCCCACACGCAGACCGAACTTTCCGATAACGCAGTGGAGCAACTGCAAGATTTGATTCAGATCAACATCGACAGTGCCGATGGCTTTCGCCACTCGGCCGAGCAGATCGAAAATGTGACGATCTCGCAGTACTTCCGCGGCGTGGCCGACGAGCGAAAACAACAGGCCGAACAGCTTCAGGGATTCGTTGAATTCAGCGGCGAGCGGCCCAGGCAGGAAGGCTCCTACCTCGCTTCGCTGCACCGGACGATCATGGATTTGAGGACCGCCCTCACCAGTGACGACCTCGGAGCCGTCCTCAACGAAGCCGAACGAGGCGAGGATTACATTAAAGACGCTTACAAAGACACGCTGAAGGAGACGGCAGGCAGCCCCGTGAACGATGTGCTGCAAAATCACATGGAAAGCGTCATCGCTTCGCACGACCGCGTCCGCGACATGCGGGACGAGGTCAACTCGTAAGTCGCGTCCGGTCGAATTCTTCGCGACCGCGTTCGAGATCAATGAGCCGCCACGGCGTCGTGGCGGCTCATTCTATGCGCACTCTTCCCGAGGTTTGCCGGTCCAGGCGAGAGGCCGTTCAAGCGGCTCTCTCAATTGGGCGCGGATGCCTAACTGTCACCATGGCCTCCGTCGTTACGGTTGTCCCGTCGCAAATCGCTGCGTCGTCGTGCAACCGGCCGCTCCGGGCGTTATTTTCGGGTGATCCAAATGACCCGACTCGATACCGGTGCCGCTCATGTCAAAGCTTACCTGCGTGAAATGGTTCACGTTCGTCGTACTGACCCTTTCGGTCCAAGGCTTCGTCGAAGCCGACGATCCGCCGCGGCGTGACAAGCGGTTACCGACCTCCCCGGAGGTCGCGGAGGATCGACAGGTGACCTTCCGCGTGCGTGCTCCGAAGGCTGACGAAGTGCTGCTCAAGGGCTTCGCTCCGATCGAAACAACGCCGATGACCCGCGACGATGAAGGCGTGTGGTCGGTGACGATCGGACCGCTCGAACCAGAGATTTATTCCTATTGGTTCGAAGTCGACGGGGCCCGGCAACTCGATGAGAGCAGCCGCTACGTGAAACCGTCCCGAACACCGAAAGTGAACTTACTTGAAGTGCCCGGCGGCGAAGATTCGCTCACCCGCTTTAACCCGGACATTGCGCACGGCACGCTTCACCGCCACGAATACCTTTCAGATGTCACCGACAGCGTCCGCAACCTCATCGTCTATACGCCCCCGACTTATCGCGACACGGGCGAGGGGAAATATCCGGTGCTGTATCTGTTTCACGGCACCGGTGACCACGAAGGAGGTTGGACGGTCGAAGGCCGCGCTCATCGCATTATGGACAACCTGCTCCATGGAGGACGGGCCATTCCGATGATCATCGTGATGCCCGACGTGCATGTCGTTTATAAAGACGCGAAAGATTATCGGCGGCGCATCGCGGACGAATTTGAACAGGAACTGTTGACCGAGATTATCCCGTTCGTTGAGAAAAAATATCGTGCCGAGCAGCGACCGGAGGACAGGGCCATCGCCGGACTTTCGCTGGGTTCAATGCAGGCCCTGCGAATCGGATTGAAACATCCTCAGAAGTTCGCATGGATCGGCGGGTTCAGTGGCCCTGTTGTCTGGGAGAACCAGCAGGCTTTGGTCGACGAGTTCGTCGCGAAAACACCCGACTTAAACGAGCAACTTAAACTCATCTGGGTCGCGGTCGGCGAAGATGACTGGCTCATAAAGCGTGTTCAAAAAACTCACGAGGCCTTCAAGGCTGCGGGCATTGAACACGAGTATCAAGTGACACCGGGCCGGCACGAATGGCCCGTGTGGCGACGATACCTGGTCGAGTTGTTGCCGCGATTATTTCACGAACCGAATCCGGCAGCGCGATAATCCTATGAAGTCATTCTTCGCGACATTGCATTGGAAGCCATACACCATCGTCGCCGCAACGAGCATTGCGGCGGCGGTGGTGCCGATCGGGCTGATGATCCTGTTGGTCGCCGTGTTCGAGATGAGTGAGGCGATCATCTTAATTGCCGGGCCCGTTGTGGCTTTCATCATGATGATTCCCTTTTTGCGCTTTCACGACGATTGGCCGATTCGTCTGTTCGGCTCGATCTGGCTTGGCTTTTTTATCGGAGGGATGGCTTACGGTGTCGGGCGTGAAATCTCGATCAATGACGACAGCGCAATCTTAATCGTGCTGGCTACATTCGGAGCCGGGATTGGGGCACTCGGCGCCGGTGGCTTGGCGTTACTGAATGCGCGAGGAGCGGATCGCCGCGACGTCGTCGGTGCCGCGGAAGTCGGCGGCGTCGCGCTGGCCTCGGGTTTATTGACCGGCACGGCCGCGATGGCTCCCGCTCTGTTAGTAATTCTCTTACAGGAGAGCGAACTCTTAAGATCAGTCGACGAAACTGTATTTTTTGTTCCATTGTTCGCAACATTAACCTTTATTCCGGTTGCTTTCGCACTACCGCTCGGACATGTCTATCAACGACTATCCGGTCACGCGGCCGCCGGGTTTCACCGCAATCCGATGGATGAACCGCAAACTCTGTCCGATCGAATGAAGCGTAAAGACCCGAATCATGACGGCTAGTTGGCGGCCCTATTTGCGCCCCGCCCTGTGCGGGGTTGCCGTAGGCGTGATCTGGCTCGCCGTATTCTATAGCCGTGCCGTCGGGCTGGGTAATTGGTTCGAATTGCCTTACGTGCTATTTGGCACGTTGGGCACCATTGCAGGGATCGGCTTGGTCGGCTCAACCGTCGCTCTGCGGCCCTATCCATTGTTTCGCGCCGGCCTCGGCATTCTCGGTTGCGCGGTCGGCGGGGGCGTCCTCGGCGAGATATTTAAATACTGGCTCGATTACTTTCCCTCGTTTCAGACACCGTGGGCAATCGTCGCCGGGGGAGTCGTCGGCTTTCTCTATGGCCTGCTCGCGGCCGCCGTCGTCGGGTTCGTCACAGTTTCTGTCTCGACTGCCTTTGGTTACCGCACTGAGAATCTTACTCGACCGTTTTCCTCGATCCGCAGACGCGATTGGGCAAAATTCTATTTAATTTTTTCCGGAACAGCGGCTTTGACGTCGATGCACGTCGGCCTGTGTATCTGGATTTCCTATTTCACAATTTTGCCCGTGTCCGATGCAATTAAGACGACTCTCATCTTTTCGTCTGTCGGTCTGATGCCCATTGTTTGTTCGATTGCCGTCGGTTACTTGCGAGCAAAATCGGCTATGACGCGCGGCGGAGACTCATCGGCAAGTCAATCCAGCGAGAGAGTTTGAGATGCCGGCCTGGTCGAAGCATTATATTGTTTGTGGCGTCATCGGCCTGGTGGTCGGCGTCGTTTGGATGGCGGTCGGCTCGACCATCGTTCTCGCAGACCTTGATGGCGAAACCGTGTGGTCTGTCGTCTTACCACTGTTCGCTGCTCTGGCCGTGTTCGCTTTCGGCTTGCCGTTTCGACGGCCTTCAGTCGAGTACTTTGCACGTTTATTCGTCGCAACGACGCTCGGGCTTCCGCTGGGTTGGCTGTGCTTCTTCCTTGTGGGGAATTCCGGCGACTTCTTCCCGTCGTTCGCGTCGCCGGGCGGGATCGCCGCAGTCGCGTTATGCGGCGCCGCTTTCGGCCTCGCTCATGGACTGCTCACGCTATTGATGAGTTTTGAACTGAAAGCCGAACCCCGGGTTATGTCGCGGAATGATTATTTGTCAGCGATTGCTGTCTTCGTCATAACGGGGGCATTCCTGGCGGTTTACACAACAACGGTCTTCCACTTCGGTCACGAGATGCGTCGATATGTTGACGAAATCGTGTTCGTCGGCTTGGTATTCAGCTCGTTTTTAATGATGCCGGTGATTGGGTCGATCCCGGTTGGCTATCTCCGGTCAAAAATGACCGCGCCGGAGGGCCCGTAAAGGGCTCGTGTCCCCGATTAAACTATCATGCCGCATTTTATTCGCCCGTATTTCATCGCCGCCGTTTACGGACTGCTTGTCGGTCTAGCGTGGATCGGTTTGATGCTGGCCCCGTCCCTCGGCCTGCTACCAGATTTCGACGGACCTCAACTCCCCTTCGCAATTTTGGGCGGCATCGCCGGGACGGTCGCTGTTGCCGCTTCGATGCGAATGTCAGCGTTTTGGTGGTTGCGGGTAATTTTTAGTTGTGCAATCTGCGCCGCGGCTGGCTACGGCATCGCTGAGGCTCTGATGGAGTGGAGCAACTATCTCCCGTCGTTCGGTACCAACTGGGCCAAAGTCGCGGGCATTTTCTGCGGCCCGCCCATCACCGTTACCCTCGGCCTCATCGTGATGGTTGCAACCTTGGGAGCGCCATCAGCCAGACCTGTCACGCCGCTGAAGCGACTGGCGTTCTTGGGATTGGCAGTGATTGCCGGCTTTGGGGCCGCCGGCCACATCATCGGCTCAGTCATGGTGATTGAAAAATTCTCCGCGTCGACCGTAATGGCACCTGTTGTAATCATTGGCTCAATCTTGCTGATACCGATCTACGCCCTGCTGCCGATGGGTTACCTCAGAGCGTTGCGAGTCGGATCAGCGGGCGGCGACCTTCCGGATCACGCGAACGGCGGAGGTCGCGATGCCGACGTGGGCTAAGTCTTATTTGCTGTGTGGTGCCATTGGCTTTGCCGTGGGGTTGGTGTGGGTCGCGATTTCGCTCACCGTCGAGAGGGCATTCGAGAGTGAATTCAATTGGCACTGCGTTTTCGCCGTATTTGCTGGCGCTGCCGTGTTCGGATCGGGCCTGCCGTTCCTTCGTCGAGACGGCGTTTGCATTAGCCGGCTGCTGGTCGCGACCTTGCTTGCCCTACCTGTCGGGGCCGTATGGTACGAGTTCGTCAAAGATTGGAGCGACTACTTCGACGAAATCGGAACAGTCGGAGGAACTGTCGCCGTAATGTTATGCGGTGCCGTGGTCGGATTCTGCCACGGCTTCCTGACACTGCTTGCAGTCGCCGATTATCGGGTGGGGGACGAGTACCGGCCTCATCTGCGACAGTGGGGGGTGGCGATGCTCTTCTTTATTATTGCTGGCGCTTTGGCCGCGGCCTACGTTTCGACGGCTTTCGTGCTCGCCCTCTACCTGAGTCTTTATATTATGGAAGAATTGATGATCGGAATCATCTACGGTGCGATCGCTCTTGTCGGCGTGATCGGCTCGTTGCCGGTCGGATACCTGCGGATCGCCGTGCTCAATCAGAGGGAGCGGGAGTCAGTGACTTCCCCAAATGGGAATGTCGCGAGTTCGCGGTGAACCGGGCGGTGCCCTCCGACGTTATGATTGCCGTTATGGATTTCGATGCGACTTACCTGCTGCTCGCCTTACTACTCATCGTCGCCTCGTGCGTCTGCTGGGTGCTCAATGTATTCATGCTCCCGGGGAACTGGATGGTGGCGGGGCTATCCGGGCTGTGGGTGTGGGGCATGCCCGTTGAGACCTACGGTCGCGGCTTCGGTTGGTGGGCGGTGGGCGTGCTCGTCGGGCTGGCGGTCGTCGGCGAAGTGGTCGAGGCGGCGGCCGGCGCCGCAGGCGCCCGCAAGGCGGGGTCGAGCAAACGCGCCGCCGCACTCTCGTTGGTCGGGGCAGGAATCGGCAGCATCGTCGGCGCGATCTTCGGCGTTCCGATTCCGGTGATCGGCCCATTGATCGCCGCCCTGCTCGGCGGAGCCTTCGGCGCATTTGCCGGAGCTTATCTCGGCGAGCAGTGGAAGGGTCGCGATGTGAAAGGACGGATCGACGTCGGGACGGGGGCCTTCGTCGGTAAGATCCTCGGCACGCTCGGACGGATGGCGATCGGAGCGGTCATGGTCGGGCTGGTCGCAGTGCTCGTGTTTCGCCCCGGTGCTCAGGTGGCCGAAATCGTAGACGAGTCCAAAACGTCCGAGCCCATTCTCCCGGAGGTGATCGTCCCGGCCGATCGTTTCTAAACTTCGCTATTGATTGGTCCCGCGTTCCATGTACCAATCGAGCAGTAATCGAAAAGGCGGCGTAAAGAGTTCCGGCTGCGCCGCCGCTTGTTCTTTCCAGTCGTCGAGCGATGCGAACTTAACGTCGGAGATCTCTTCGGGATCAGGCACCGGTGCGTCATCGGTCACCGCTTTATAAAGCACCGTGAATTCGTAGGCGGAATCGGGCGAGGCATCGAACTTCGCAACCCGTGTGATGTCGCAGGTCAGGCCGAGTTCTTCTTCCAACTCTCGATGGGCCGTTTCATCGTAGTCATCCCCGGCAGTGACATGGCCGGACGCCGACGATGTCCAGCAATTGGGAAATTGATCCTTGCTCGCCGATCGCATCTGCAGGAGCAGCTCGCCCCGCGTGTTGAATACGAAAATACTGACGGCGCGGTGCAACAGGTTTCGACGATGAACCTCGCTCCGCGGCAATTGCGCTTGGACGTGATCATGTTCATCGACGACATCAAAGAGTTCTTCCGCCATGTGCTATCCGCCAGAGGAGTCGTCGCGAGAAAGTGTCCCGGACTGGACTGAAATCGAATTTGTGATCGGAGTGTAACTTTTTCTCTTTTGCATTTCTGCCCGCCAAATTGGCGAAGGCCGACTTGCAACTGCTCGGCGCGCGAACTAAAACGCTACCCGATCGCACAACGGTCTCCGTCCACGCGGCCTCTCCACCGCAAGGCGACCAGTGATCGAACACCTCTCTTAGTACTCCACAACACAATTCGTTTCTCTCCGATCGGGTCTGACCCGGCGGTTGAATGTGCGCATTCCCGGCGTGCCTCGTGTGGCACCGGTGGGCAGGCACCGTTCTTCACGTCGGGACGGAAAGGATGTCCTCCGATGTCGAGCCGTGCCTTCTTTTGGCTGCTCTCCGCGCTGCTTCCGTTAAGCAGTATCGCCTGTTGTTGCCTCGATCCCTGCGGGATGGGTGGGCATTACGGATCTGTCGGGTACGGACCGGCGTGTGGTCCGGTTTGCCCGCAGCCTTGCGGTCCCGTTTGTCCGCCACCGTGCGACCCCTGCGGGCCGATTTCACGACCGCTGATCGGTGCCTATCAGCCGATCAGCAACACCTGCGGCTGCGAGCCGTATGGTGCACACTACGGTCCCTGCGGCGGGCAGCAGTACTGCCTGCTAGAGGACTGTTGCCTGTTCAATGGCGGGCTGTGCCGGTTCCTGTTCGGCGGATGTCTGGGCGGTTGCCTGGGCTGCGGCGGGCACGGCTGCGGTTGTGAGCCGGGCCACCCGATCTATCCGTCGCCATGCGATCCGTGCGGCGGATTTGGCGGCGATCCCTTCGGTTCGCCGGTCGGAATTCCCGGTGGTTATCCGGCTCCAATGACCTTCCCTGGCGGCGTCGGCGGCTATCCGGCGACAGGTCCGCAGTTCGCTCCGGGTCAGCAGTTTGCTCCGGGTCAGCAATTTCCCCCGGGTCAGCAGTTTTATCCCGGCACCGGGCCGACGTTCTCTCCCGCTCAGCCCGGTTTCCCGGCGAACCCGGGACCGACACCGGCGGCTCCGCCGAGCGGTGCGACGGGAGTCGATGACGGAGCCCAAACGAAGTATAAGGCCCTGAGCCAGAAGCTCTTCAGCGAGAAGGAAGAAGCTCAAAAGAGTGCGGCTCGTCTCGCCAAGAGCCTCGAAATCGCCGAACAACGACTGTCAAACCTCGTCGACGAGCGTGGCCAACTTCAGGCGAAATACGTCGGCCTTCTTAAGCAGGTCAAAGACAGCCCGCTCGGGCCGGGGGTCTCCAAGCAGTTCGAAGACCTCGCCAAGCGGTATCCCAACTTCGAATTCGATCCGGTCACCGGCGTCAGCAAGTTTCACTCGGACATCCTGTTCGACACCGGCAGTGCCGCATTGAAATCCAATGCGAAGCCACTGCTGCGGGAATTTGCCCAGATCATGAACGATTCTTCGGCCAAACCGCTGAACATTCTGGTTGTCGGACACACCGACGCTCAGCCGATCGGGCGAAAGTCGACCTCGGAACGTCACCCGACGAACTGGCATCTTTCCACCAACCGGGCGAACTCGGTCGCTCTGCTGCTCAAAGATGCCGGCATCAGCGAATCTCGCATGGGCGTCGCCGGCTACAGCAAACATCAACCGGCTGCGTCGAACCAATCGGAAGACGGACGTCAGCAGAACCGTCGCGTCGAAATTTTCGTGCTGGCACCGAACGCACTCGTCGCGGGCTGGGAGCAAAACCAGCGGATTTGATGAATCAATTGTTGCGAAACAAAAAAGCCCACGGGTCGCACCCCGTGGGCTTTTTCGCGTGATGGCCAAGCCACTTAAGCGGCGTCTGATTCTGATTCCGCTTCCGAGGTCTTGCTCAGAAGGCGTTTGCCTTCGGAAGTGATGCTATAGACGCCGCCGTCGCGATCGTTGAGATCGAATTCGATCAGCCCGGCGGCGAGCAATTGGCCGTGAAGCATGGGCAATTCGTCGTCGGTCAGTCCGTCGACGTCATGCAATCGGTCAATCCGACCGTCGTGTTCAGGGTTCGTCGCCAGCAGCACGGCGGTCGAAGCCGCATACGCTTCGAGCAATCGGCGGGACGAGTCGTCAAGTCGGCGGGGGGCGGTGATATCGGTCATGCAATCCGTCATCGACCGAACCGCGCCCCGGCCGTGACGATTCCCCCGGCAACCTCGACGACCGGAACGACCGGTCCGGCCGTTACATCGTGACCTTCACTCGAATTCGGAATTCGCGTTAGCGAAATCGGTAGCTCAACAATGCTACGAGATTCGATCACGGATCAACTTGGGGAGATCGCGGGCACCATGCGTGACCATCAATACCTCGATTCCACTCGAGCTTGGCCGATAGATGACGAGATAACTGTAAATTGCGAAGAGCCGAACATCTGGTCCCAGATCGGGACGCGGGTCGCCCATCAAAGGCTGTCGAGCATACTTTTTGCACTTCAAATCGATTTGATCGAGAACTTCGAGCGCACGTTCGAGGCTCCCGGAATTCTCCGCAATGTAACGGCCGATTCGCATCAAGTCTTCATGAGCCGCCTCAGTTGAACGAACGATGCCGGTCACGGCTGAACCCATTCGCGTGTCAACTGGGCCTTAATTGAATCGACGTCGAAAGCTGTCAGCTCACCGCGGTCGGCAGCCGCGATTCGAGAACCGACCTCTCGTCGAAATTCGTGATAACCCTCAACGTCTTTGAGCAAATTCAGCGCAGCTTCTGTCACTTCCTCTCGCGACGCGTACTCGCCGGAATCGACTTTGCGTTGAACGTATTCTTCAAGATCAGTGGACATATTGGTCAGACTCCGATTGGAGAGACGATTCGAAGATCAATAGTCATCGTATCATCCCGGCAGGAGAACGCTTCGAGAGCCACGCGAATTTTACTCATCGGCTCTCATCACAGGTATTTCGTGATTCACATATTCGTCTTCGTATCCCCCGCGTCGCCAAGCACCGCATTCAAAGCCGAATTGACCGCGGCATCGTGCCGGTGGTCGCGGGAGTAGATGCGGAAAATGGCGAAACTGATCGGCAGACTGCGGAACAGTTCATCGTCCGACAGTTCTTGCGGACCACCGATTGCCGGGTCGAGCAGATAGTTCTGCCCTCCGGCGGGCAGTCGGGCCGCCGGGCGGTGATAGTGCTTCGCACAGTCGACACGCAGCGGCATGTCTTTGAGGGAATCAGGCAGATTCTGCCGGACCATACCCTCAACTACTTCGTCGGGCACTGAAAAAATCGCCATCGCCTGGGCGCGGGCCGAATGAAAGTTGACCGTGCGCTCAGCGGCCATCTTCCAGGTCACCCGACGTGCCAGCATGTCGTTCCATCGCTCGCCGAGATCCCGCTTCTCCAAATCCTCGCTCAAGGCGAGCCGCTGCACGTCGATCAGAAAGCTTGATTCGGTGAGCCGCTGATACTCATCAAGATGTTCGAGCGGATTGCCGGGAAACAAATGGGGCATCGTCTCGCCGAAAACATCTTCAAGCGATTTGTCGATGCCGCGAACCGCGCGGTGAAAATAGACGGTGCGAAACAAATTTGCCCGTGTTTCGATAAAGTTGATCAATGTCGGCAGGCCGCGGGCGTGGATGGTCAGGCCCCGATCGGTGAAAAAGGAATAGTGGATCAGCCGCCACAGATCGAAGGCCCGCGTGTTGTAGCCCGACATGTAGGCATCACGCAGTACGAAGTCCATGTTGTCGACCGTGTAGATACCGCTGAACAGGCTCCGCAGTTTGCGGAGCCAGTCGGGATGGCCCTCGTCGCCATCCCCCGGCTTCGGTCGACAAATCAACCACGCCACCTGCGATGGGTCGAGTTCCTCCAGCGGCTTCATGATCCCGTTCGGATTGCGGCGGATTCGTCGCAACAGATCACCGAGTTCTTCGATGATGATGTGCGCACCGAGTGTCTCGTGCGTTATCCCGAACTGGTCGAGGTATTGGTCATCGAAGAAGTGACCGTACGGACCATGCCCGACGTCATGCAACAACGCCGCCATCCGGCAAAGCGATTCGACGTGCGGCTTCGAGGGTACGTTCGCGCAGACAGCGGCCAGCGAGTCGTACCACTCGTCAATAACGACCGAGGCCAGATGCATCGCACCGAGCACATGCTGAAACCGCATGTGCTCCGCCGAGGGAAACACGTACCACGCGGTCTGCAATTGATGAATCTGCCGGAGCCGCTGCACCCAGGGGTGATCAATGATCTCCTGCTCGGCGGCTTCGCCCTCCGGCAGCCCCGTCGTCGAAACGAACGGGATGTACCCGTGGATCGGGTCGTGCGAAAGACTTTCAGCGGTATAGTCGCGCATGGGTGCGTCCTGCGGATTCGAACTCAAATGCGATGATAGCGAGCTTCGCCTCAGGTCTGAACGCTTCGAACGTTCGAGTTTGCCGACGCATTGCCGTAGGTTGGAGGTCACCACGAATGCGCTCCTCTGAAATCGACGCTCCCCATGCCAGACCAAACTGACCAGCCCTCCAAATCTGAAGCGGACGCCGAGGTTTTGGCCCCAGCCGAAGAAGTCGCCGATGCCGTGGAGCATGAGAAGAGCGGCCCCTCAGAAGACTGGCTCGCGATCGAGCTCGCCTTTCGCATCTTCGCGCTCGTGTTGGTCGCAACGTTTCTCGCCTCAGCGAGCGGGGTGATTTCCAACCCGCTTGCCCCGTTCTTCGGCAAGCCGGGGACGTGGTCGAACGACCCGCTCACGTCGCTGATTGGCGGCCCCGAGTTCGGCGGCTTGGTCGGGATCGTCGGCTCCTTCGTGACGCTGCTGGCCCTGTTCGGCTTCGGAACCGCCCAACTCGGCATCCCGTGGCGGCGGTTCGAGTTTGCCTTCGTCGCCGTGTTCGGTCTGGCGACGTTCGCTTATGTGCTCGCGGGGCAGGAGGCGGTGAAGTTCTACAGTCTGTCGTATCCACTTTGGGCTCTGGTCATCGGCCTCTTAATCAGCAATACGATCGGAACACCGAGGTGGATCAAACCGGCAGTCATGGTTGAGTTTTATACGAAGACCGGTCTGGTCCTGCTGGGGGCGGAAGTACTTCTGAGTCGTTTGTTTGCCCTCGGTCAGCCGGGCATTGTTGTCGCTTGGGTCGTGACACCGATCGTATTAATCAGCACATATATCTTTGGGCAGAAAGTCTTAAAGATACGGTCGAAATCGCTGAACATGGTGATCTCAGCCGACATGTCGGTTTGCGGCGTCTCGGCCGCGATCGCGACCGCAGCAGCGTGTAATGCCAAGAAAGAAGAGCTGTCGCTCGCCATCGGAATCTCGCTCATCTTTACCGTCATAATGATGGTCATCTTACCGCCGGTCATTGTGTGGCTCGACCTTGGACCAGTCGTCGGCGGTGCGTGGATCGGAGGAACGATCGACTCAACCGGCGCGGTCGCTGCCGCGGGCGGTATTCTCGGTGATACGGCGCTAGCGGTCGCGGCGACTGTGAAAATGATACAGAATATCTTGATCGGAGCAGTCGCATTCGGCGTTGCGGTTTACTGGACGACCTACGTCGAGCGGAACCCCGACGGCCCGCAACCGAGCCTCCGCGAAGTCTGGATTCGCTTCCCGAAATTCGTGCTCGGGTTTCTCGGAGCGTCCGCCATTTTTACGACGATTTACATCACAGAAGGCGGGTCAGAAATTGTCGACGCGATCATCGCGGGCACGACGAAAACCTTGCGCGGCTGGTGCTTTTGCCTCGCGTTCGTGAGCATCGGGCTTGAAACCAATTTCCGCGAACTCGGCCGCTATTTACACGGCGGCAAGCCATTGATTCTATACGTGTGCGGGCAGTCGCTTAACATTCTGCTGACGCTGTTTATGGCGTGGCTGATGTATACGCAAATCTTTCCCGATGCGGCCGCAGAGTTAATGGAAAGCGCTGCGAAATGAGCGCAACCAGAGATGATCTCGCGCGCGTGGTCGGCTTCGCACGTCTGATTACCGCAGTTGTCCTGATCGGCTTCGTTTGGCTCACTCTACTGCCGCGGCTCAGCGAATACCCGGCCATTCGCGATCGCATTGATCAGCATCGGTCGGCGGGTATCGACCCGTCGGCCATTTATTATACAGACCACCCTCGCCATTTCGGGCGGGACGGAAACGGCGACCTTCTGGAAGAATAATCGATTTAGCTTAAGGTCGATCGTTGTGAAATGGGTCGCGTTTGCTGCGGGATCGTTGATGCGGGTGAAAGATTAAGATGTGGATGAAGAATCCGCATCATGGCTTGCGGATGAAATGCGATGCAAAACTTCGCACTTCGCGTCCGTTTAACACGTGAAACGTCCGCAGTTGAGAAATCGTTTCCTGGCTGAGTTTGGCCGAAGGTACATGCACCAATTTTTTGCCGAAACGCTTCGCGATGTGCTGAAAGGCACGCCCCGGAGCGGTTTCTGAGAGGACCGCCACATACGGTTCTTTCGCGTGGAAGCATCCCGCGAGCAGCAGACGTTCCTCGAGGGTATCGACCGCATCGAACCGCGGATCCTGCCAGATGTCCGGCACCGTCCGTGGCGGAAACAGAAACATCGCGCCGCCGTATGTCGCCCGTGCGATTCCCGGCCCGATCAGTTCGGACCGAAAGTCGGTCGCGAAGAAGCAGAGGGTCGACTCATTCTGATGCTCGGCCATCCAGGTCGTTCGCCACGGGTAGTCACGCGGATCAGCGGGCGAGTCGAACAGCATGACCACGCAATCGAGCGTACCCCGGTTCGGCGGGAAGACTTTGACGTAAAGATCGTTCGTGTGCCAATTGCGAAGCGTCTCGCGGATGTCCAGCCCATCCATCAAGCTTGTCGTAAACTTCTCGGATCGTGCCAGATCATCTCCGGTGATCGCGAGCGCCATGTCTTGGACGGCCGTACGCAGGTTTTCGATCGACTCGTCTTCGGGCGGCCAACTGCATTGCGAAAACGGATTCCAACGTTGTTTCCACTGCCGCTCGTCGATTTCGGGCGGACGCCGATTCAGCGCCAGCGATCGCCATACAACCGGGGGCCCCGGCAGCCGGGAGATCATTTCCGCGACTTCGCCATCAGGAAATGCCGCCTTGTCGATGCCCATCCGCAGCGTTGCGAACCCGGTCTCTCTGTCGAATTGATAATCGCGGGCGGTCTCCATTAATTGCACCGCGAACGCATCGCCGAAGATTTGCCGCGCCGCAACCGCCAATGTGTAGAGATCGGGCGTCATCCTCCGCTCGACGAGTGACAAATTGCGGACATATTGGAGATATATCTTTAGCCCTTTGGGGGTAATTCTGCGGGCTCGCTGCTTAAGTTCGGCGCGATAGCGATCGCGCGTCTCCAGTAAGAGGGCTTTAATCCCGTCCACGCTGAGGTGCTCGTCCGAATCAAGCTCCGCCCGCGCCCGCTCATAGAGCGAAGTCACAAACGGCAATTCGCCTAAGAGAAATGTCAGAGTCCGCGGCGCGACGGAAAACGTCTCGACGTCATCAACATCATCATCGAAGACCTGTTGAGTCACGCCATCGTGATAGGCGTCTTTAATCCAAGGCCAGTCAAGGATCGAGCAAACCACGAGAATCGAGTCAAAGTCCTGCTCCAACTCACGCAGGCGGGCGGCCAACGCAACAACACGATCCCACGGTTGCCCTTCACGAACGATTTCCAAACTCGGCAGCACGGCGGCGGCGAACCGATCGGGACGCACGGTCTTTAAGGCGTACGCATCGGGCAGCATGGCCGTGACCGGTGCAAAGTGCGAGGTCTCCAAATCGATAAATCGCCGCGGTATATGTTCCTGCAAAGCGATTCTCAACGCGGCGATGACCGGTTGACAGGGATCGATCGGCACGTACGAGCAGGCATGCTCCTCCTCATCGTCCTCGCGATCGGATTCCGGCGACCAGTCGGTGTGATACTCCCGCGGCTCAGGCTGCACCACGGACGTGATGGCCGGGAGATACTGTATCGCTTCTTCGACATTCGCCTGAAAGGAAGGCGGCAACGGAACGGCGAGGCAATCGTATTCGGTCTCCAACATTTGCTGCCGGACCGCGACGGCAAAGTCCCCGCTCCCGTGCACGACGGGGAATACGGTGATCTTCGGCGATAATTTAAGTGAGTCCATGCGAGTCACGCAGCAAGCCAATCTTCAATCCGCAGGTCGTCGATTCCCGAGAAGTCGGAGATATTGTGGGTGACAAGAGTCAAATTATGAACGAGAGCGGTTGCAGCGAGAAACGAGTCACCGACCGGCGTCGGTTGCCCTTTATCAAAACCCTTTGCTCGAATCTCGCCGAACTTCTCTGCCACCGCCCTGTCGACATCAATAAGATGAACGTCCGCGAGCAACGCCGCGAAGTCTTCTTGCAATCGAACCGTCGAAGATGCGCGAAAAACCCATGCGGAGAGTTCGCCGAGCGTGACCGTCGATATATATAATCTGCCAGAATACTGCATGAAGCGAGCAAACAATTCTTTGCGTCCACGCAAATAAGCACTCATTACGTCGGTGTCGATAAGATAGCTCATTCAGCACTATCCCGTCGCTCGAGTTTACGCGACGCCCGATTCCATTCGAGAAAAGCATCAAGCTCTTCAGCATCATCTGCCCACGACCCGAACGCTCGCCTGATTCCTTCCCCGGGCGGCAAGACTTTGGTCGAGTCTGCCGGGTGGTCGAATTCGACTGTAACCTCGATCTCTTGGCCTTCGGGGAGTTTAGCGTCTCCCGCCAATTCGATTGAGTTCCCGCGAACAGTTCCAATTAATGTCTTTCGCATCGTATGACCTCCACGGCTTGCCGGTTTTCGATCGCTTGGTCAATCCTCATCATCCTCATCCGGATGCAATTCGTCTCCGGGGTCGAAGAAAAAGTCGCCGAGCCCCATCGGAAGCGTATTTCCGCCGAGCGAACGAGACTTCTTTTCGGCCAGCGTGTTTAAATCGAGTGCATCATCTCCGAGACATTTCTCCAAAGATTCCTGCCACGCGGCATCCTTCGACATCGGATGATCGGGGTCGGATGCGAGTCGCTTCATGGCATAGCGTAGAACGTTTAAGCCATCGCGGGTCGAGAAATCGAGTTTTAGGTTGTGCGCCTCTTGCAAAAAATCGACCGTCAGGCTCAGCATCTCCGGTTCGGCGAACGGTAAGTGGTATTTTAAGATCGCCAGTTCCTCATCCCGTTTCGGATGTTCCAACTCCAGCGCCGGTTGCAAACGTGACAGAATGTAATCTGGAATCGTAAAGGTCGACTCGTCTGAGTTCATCGTGACGACGCAGCGGAATTCCCGGTGAGCGGGAATCGTAATCCCGGCCACGATGCTTTCGACATAGCGACGGTGATCGAGCAGGGCAGCCAGGCTCGCCCACGACTTCTCGGACATTCGATTGCCCTCGTCGAGGATGCAGACACCACCCAATAACATCGCCGTGACCAGCGGCGATGCGTGATATTTGATATTCCCGTTCTCGCCGAGCACCGGGAGAACCAATAGATCCTCCGGTCGCGTGTCAGCGGTGCATTGATAAATATAGAGCGACTGCTCGCGGGCTTTGGCGGCGGCAATTCCGAGGGTCGTCTTACCGATGCCCGGCGGGCCGACGAGACGCGGGGTGAGCGGCAGATCTTTGTCGTCGAGCGTGAGCCAACAGGCCATGACCTGCTTTAACACTTCCGGCTGGCCGATCCAGACTCCGGACGATGTGTCGGGCGGTGACAAATAAAGCTGGACGCCGCCGACGTCGAGATGTTCGGTCATGGAAACTAAGTTCGATTATGTAAAGCCAACAGTGTGTGATCAGTCGCAATTCATCGCGTCGTCGACGCAATTGTCAATCGGAAGACTGGGCCAATTCGGTCGTCAGCGCTATCAGTCGCGTCAAGGTTTCGGATGCGATTCCGCGGTCGATGGCTTCGGCCGCGGTCGCGACGCCGGCTTTCAGGTCGTCGCAACGTCCCGCGGCAAAAAGTGCGGCCGCGGTGTTTGCCACGACGATTGAACGAGCCGGGCCGTGTTCGCCCGACAAGATTGCCCGGATCACGTTCGCGCTCTGTTCCGGATTTTCAACACGAAGATCGTCCGCTTGGCAGCTCTCCAGACCGAACATCTTGGGCGTCCAAGATTGTTCGTCGATCTTGTCCCCTTCGACAACAAATGCAGCCGTTTCGCCCCACAGTGCCACTTCGTCTAATTCATCGGCGCCGCACACAACCACAGAACGAGTCGTGCCCAAATTGGCCAACGCGCCAGCCAATTTGCGGGCAGATTCGGTGCGGTTCGCCCCGAGCAATTGGAATTTCGCACCGGCCGGGTTCGTCAACGGGCCGAGAAGATTGAAGATCGTCGGGAATCCAAGGGCCTTGCGGATCGGCACGGCGTGTTTCATCGCCCCGTGGACGAGGGGCGCGAAGCAAAAACCGATTCCCACCTCGTCGATGCAACGTCCGACAGCGGCCGGGCTCAATCCGATCTGTACGTCGAGTGCTTCGAGCACGTCGGCACTGCCGCTTCGGCTCGAAACGCTGCGGTTGCCGTGCTTGGCGACTTTCATCCCGCATGCGGCGACGATGATCGCCGTGGCTGTGCTGATATTGAAAGTGCCGAGTCCGTCGCCTCCGGTGCCGCAGGTGTCGATGAGGTCCTCGGCTTCACAGGGAATCTGTTCGGCTCGCTCGCGCATCGCGCGCGCCGCTCCGACGATTTCGTCTGCCGTCTCGCCTCGAATGCGAAGGGCCGTTAGCAGGGCCGCCGTCGGAATCTCTTCGGCCCGGCCTTCCATCAGTTCGCCGACGGCCGCTCGCATTTCATCGGAGGTCAGGTCGGCGCCACCGAGTGCCCGTTGCAGCGCCGTTCGGATTGCTGTCATATCGTTTCAAGTCCTTGTTTCGCTGGCGAAATCGCTGTCTGGACGCGATCGTCGGCGCAAACTGCATAAATCAGCCGGAAGAATAACGTCGCGAGCAGCGTGTCGGACAGTCTCATCGCCGCGAATATTGATTTGACGAGTCGGCAACGAAACGCCTACGGTGTTCCGGTCTGATAGAGATCGCGATCAACCGTCGCCGGAGAGACCGTGCCGAAGTTGCTTCTGATCGACGCCGACCCGGGTATTGGCGATGCCCTCGCCATCACGGCGGCGCTTCCCAACCCCGAGCTTGACGTCATCGCGATCACTGGTGTCGCCGGTTGCGTCGAAGGGCGGATGGCGACTCGCAACGTGCAGGCGATTGTTGATTTGCTCGATCCGCCGAAGCGGCCCCGGCTCGGCGGGTGCGGCGACCGCATCGGCGGGGTCGAATTCGCGTTCGGTGGTCAAACCGTCGACTGGTCGCAACTGAACGGTCCGGACGGATTGGGCGGATGGCCGTTCGGGTTCGCTGACCTGCATGATCCTCGCGAATCGACGAAGCTCATCAAAGATGTCGTCCGAGAGTTCCCGCATGACGTCACGGTGCTGACGCTGGGGCCGCTGACAAATTTATGCCGGGTGGCGGAGGCTTGGCCCGACTTCGGATCGACCGTCAAGCAGGTCATTTGTCTGGGCGGATCGGTGGAAGTCGGCGGCGACGTCACGCCGGCTGCGGAGTTCAACATCTACGCCGACCCGACCGCCGCTCGCAGTCTGCTGAGATCGTCGTTGACGAAGACGCTGGTTCCGCTCGATGTCGCGGCGAAAGTGGAGCTGACCTACCAGCAATTCGATCGCCTTCGTCAGCGAATTCCCCCTGAAAAGCGGCGTGTCGTCGAAACTTTGGCGGCGTACGCCTTCCGAGCCAGTCATCAATTCCGCGGCAAAGAAAGTGTGCCACTGCCTGAGATCGTAGCGCTCGCCGCCGTCGCCCGCCCGGAACTCTTTGAAAGCGAGTCGATGTCGGTCGATGTGGAGACTTCGGGCGAACTGACGCGGGGCACAACCGTGTTTGACCGTCGCGGCATCCCGCATTGGAAAACGAACGTTGAAGTCGCCCGGAAAGTCGATATCCAGGGGATTCTCGACTTCTTTGCTCAATCGCTGACCGGTTCTGCGCTATAATCGGAGGAGTTTCCGTCACGAACGGAAACCGGGAAAGGTAAACCTTGGTTTTGGCCCTCGCGACGAGCGCCGTTAGGTCCTACGATCGAAGTCGTCTTCAAGTATCGCGGTGACGTGGGCGCTATAAGATGCTCAAGCACCGGATTCGGACTGCAAAAACAGACTGACAATATCGCCACAATGGCTGTCGCCAAGTGGAAGTGATGGAGAGAAATATGACGCGTTCAGTGGCATCGGCAGTCATTGCGGTCCTCGCGATCACGTGTTGCTGGCAGCCCGCGGTTGCCGATCCGCCTGATCCGAAGATCGAAGCCGCTGTTCGTCGCAGCCTCGACTACCTCGCACGGGCTCAGACCAAGCAGGGTTATTGGACCGCCAACCAAGGTCAGTACCGCGTTGCGATGACGGCGCTGGCCGCAAATGCCATGTTGTGCGAAGGCTCGACGACCACACGCGGCCGCTATGCCGAAAACATTCGCGCCGCCGTCAATTACTTGGTGAGCATGAGCCAGCCAGCCGGGCTGATCGGATTCAAGGATGATTACCACTACACCTACGGCCACGGCTTCTCGATGCTGTTCCTCTCGCAGGTCTACGGCGAAGAAGAAGACAAGGTCCGCCGGCAGGAACTCAAAGAGGTCTTGGTGAAGGCGGTTGAATTCACCAAGAACGCTCAGACGTCACGCGGCGGCTGGGGCTATGTCTCAGCCAAAGACGGAAATGATTTCGATGAAGGCTCGACCTGCATCACGCAGGTCCAGGGGCTGCGGGCGTGCCGGAATGCGGGCATCCCGGTGCCGAAGAACGTCATTGATCGGGCGGTCAAATACATCTCCGACTGCATGACCGCCGACGGCGGGGTCCAATACAGCATCCGCGGCGGTGGGGCCCGGCCCGCAATTTCGGGCGCGGCGATCGCCTGCCTGTTTAATTCCGGCGAGCAGGAAGACGAAATGGCGAAGAAGCTGCTCGCATACTGCAAGAAAAATATCTGGCCCGGCGGTGGCGGTAACACCTACAGCGGCCATTGGCATTACATGCACTACTACTACTCACAGGTCATGTATCGCGATGAAGAACTGTGGCCGAAGTACTCGAAGCAAATCGGCGGTGAAATCTTAAAGCAACAAACCCGCGGCGGCCCCGACGACGGCGCCTGGCTGCAGGGCCACATCGGCCCGGTCTACGTCACGTCCATCAATTCGACTATCTTACAACTGCAAAACGGATTCCTGCCGATCTATCAGCGCTGATCACTTCAAGAGCGGGGCGAGCTGTCTTACCCCTAATTTTAAGAAGTATGCAGTTCAATCACGTCGCCGTCGCAGAGTTGATGATCACACGATACCGTCCGGCCGTCGGGTCCATCACCTCCCCATAACTTCGCAAATTTTAACTTTTCGGCGAGATCGCGATGGACTTTCGCGGCCACATCTTCAGCCGTGCCGCCTCGTGGGATCGTAAACGGGTCTTTCATGTCGACCGGTTTCCCGGGCGTCTTCGGATAGACGCGAATTAAGTGCAATGACGCGAAAATCGCCTCGCTCGCTGCGTCGACTGAGGCCGGGTCGTCAAGCTCAACCTTGATGATCGGCAGATCGATCGGGCTGACTTCCTTGAGTAGCTCCAGCCGCACGTCGACCTCGGCATCTGATCCGCGGGTGACTGCCAGCAAAGAGGCAACATGGATGACCGAGAAGTCGACCTCGTCAATCCCCCCGTCTTTCGAAAGCTGCGTTTTCCTCGCATTAAACTGCCTGAGCAATGTCTGCGTATCGCCCGGAGCGTCGTCACTCGAGCCGTCGAAACAGAGGACGACGGCGTCGGCCGTCCGGACAAGGTTGAGCAAATAGGTCGGCAGCGGCGCATCGGAAATCGGTGGCGTGTCGATCAACTGCGCGGTGACGTCTTCCCAAGGCATCATCGCGGGGGCTGGCTCGTGCGTCGTAAACGGATAATCGGCGACCGGCCGATCCGCCCCCGTCAGCGCGTTGACCAGTCGCGTCTTGCCTGCGTTCGGTCCGCCGATCACCGCAATCGTGCCCGCCCCCTGCCTTGGAAATCGATACGTCGGCCCGTGTGATTTCGGAGCCTTCTTCTCCACATCGGCGTCAGCCCGTGCCTCCTTGAGCCGGCTCTTGATGTCCGCCTGCAGCTTTTCGGTCCCCTTGTGCTTGGGGATTAGTTGCAACATCCGCTCCAAACATGTCGCCTGTTCGCTCGGCGCAGCAGCCCGACGATATTCCGCTTCCGCCTTCCGATATTGCGGAGTTAAATTAGCAGCCATGGTCTCGCGCCAGAGATCAATATCGCGATTTTATGAAGACGTATTTTAATTTGAGTCGCGACGCTCGATCACAAGCGACTTCAATTGGGCGACACGCGCGAGATCGACGTCGCGCGACTTCGAATCGAGCAATCGATCACAGTCATCGATCGCGGCTTCCCACAATTCCGACTGATAATTAAGAACGGCCCGATAAAACAAATCGCGGCTGCTGTCGGGGTCGATTGTCAGCACGGCATCCACATAGCGAAGCAGCCCGGCGACGTCTTCATCTTCGCGTGCGATTCCCATCAGATTTCGTAACATGCGAATCAGCATTTCTCGCTCAGTTGCTGCCGTGAAGACCGATTCGTCCAAAGGCGTTCGCGTTGATCGCCGCGCGATCGCGAATGCCTCCTCGCGACTGATGACTTCTCCCTCTTCAAACACGTCGATCCAACGAGATTCGCCGTTCTTCGGTTCATGCCGGACGATGAAGTGCCCCGGCAATCCGATCCCCGCGACTTCGACCCCGAGCCGCTGCGCCAACCCGATATAGAGCATGCTTAACGATAGTGGGAGCCCCTCGCGATCGTCGATGACCGCATTCAGATAGCTGTTGGCCCGGTGATAATAATTGGTACGACTGCCGTGATAGCCAAGTTGCGAAAACAGGCGCCGGTTTAAGGCGTCCAGAATTTCGGTCTCCGATGGATCGTTCAAATCGGATCTCACGTCGGCTGCCAGATCGTCCATAATCTGCAGATAGGAATCGACTTCAAGATCAGGGTTATCGAGTTTGGAAATGAGCAGGGCCACCTCGAGAAAATCAAAGTTCTCCTGACTTAGGACGGATTTAATTTCGCCGAGAACCTTCTGAGCGTGAACCGCCGAGGCGGCACGACGAAGTCGGGCCGCTCGCTCTTCGAGCAGCCGGGCCTCTTCCCGCAACGCGATATCAACAGTCGCCCCCGCCGCAGAAAGCTTCTCGACTGTCGATCGCTCAAGTAGATCGATGGTCGCGACCGGTTCTATCGCCTCTCGCATCGCTGCGATCACGGACTTGTTCGGCAGTCGCGATGGAAGAGTTTTTCCGAATTCAAAGTGCCGGAACTCCGCCTTCGTGTCGCGGAATTTCGCGAGTCCGAGTTTGCCGTCGGCCGGAGGAATCTCATCAGACTCGATGACGATGTGACCGTTGACAGAGCAAAAGAGGCCCTTTTCAGTAATCCGCACGACAAGTCGGTTCCAGTCGCCCGGACGGTAATGCCGGGTTCGCACCTCTTTCAGCACCTGCCAACTGAAGACATCCGGCCCGTCGAACCGGCTTAGCCTCAGCCCGCCGCCGGACGGATAAAAGCCGAAGTGTCGGTCTCCGCCGTTCGAACCAAAGATCAGCCCCGCAGCACCCGCCTCGTCATCAAGTTTCACCGTGACGGCGAGTTCATAGGGTCGCGTCGGCGGATCCTCATTGGCGATCAGAAGTGACCGCCCGCCGAACCCGACGCCGCGACCCTCGACGGCGATCCGGCCGGCCCGGCGGCTCCAATTCGCCCCGTACAGCGGCGACCATCGTTTGGGATCGAGTCGACCGATCGTCAGCCATTTGTCCATCGAGACCGGATTCGGCTCTTCAATCAGCGGTTTGAGCGCGTCGATCTCGATCGCGAACCCGAGATTCGGAGTGACCAGACTCTTGATCGAGACGATTCCCAGCACGCGACCCTCCGTATTGAGGAGCGGGCCGCCGCTATTGCCCGGCTCGATCGGCATCGCGAGTTGCAACATCGGCTGCTCGTCGATCCGCCGCTTCCCTGACAAAACACCCGTCACAACGCTGTATTTCAGCCCCTGCGGGTTGCCCAGCGCCACAACCGTCTCGCCCGGTCGGACGCGGGACGATTCCCCCAACGGCAGCGGCTTCAGATCATCGGCGTCGATTTTCAGGATTGCCAAATCGGCGTTGCGGGCCGTCGCGTGAACTTCCGACACGTCGTAATCGGTGCCGTCGGATAGTTGCACCCGGATCGGTCGCGCTTCGCCGATCACGTGCCGGTTCGTCGCGATCAGCCCGTTCTTATCGATGACGAACCCCGTGCCCAGCCCTGCGACTTCGCCCTCCCGGTCGAGATAGGTCACGACCACGACCGACGGCTTCGCCTCCGCGGCCAATTCGGCGACAGAGCGTGGCTCAGCCGCGGTGGCACCGGACGACCCGAACGGCAACGCGAGCAAGCAATGCATAAGAACGGCGGCGGAACGGGTTCGGCTGAACGTCGGGGAGATCATGCGAAAAACGGCGGGCGGAGGAAGTAAATTCATCGATCGGTACATTCCAGGCGAAGGGGCGGTGCCCCTTGATCATATGCGATCCCGCTCCACTGTGTAGCAGCATTGCATCCGATGAAGTTGATTCGACTTTGGCGACGAGGCGATCTGCGCGATGCATATGGTTCATACTCCGGGCGCTGACGCTTCCGGCTCGCTACGCGCTTCGCGAATCTGCCGCTAAACTCGCGGCAGCACACACGAATACCAGCACTCGGAGTCGCTCATGTCCTATTTTCCCGAAGTTTCCAAAATCGAATTCGAAGGCCCTGAGTCCAAGAATCCACTCGCCTTCAAGCACTACAATCCGGACGAAGTCATTGAGGGGCAGAGCATGAAGGAATTGCTCCGCTTCGCCGTGTGTTGGTGGCACACGTTCCGCGGCACCGGCGGAGACCCGTTCGGGCCCGGCACGGCCGAGCGTCCTTGGGAGGACGGCACCGATTCGCTCGACATGGCGAAGAAACGCGTTGAGGTCGGGTTCGAATTTATCGAAAAGCTCGGTGCCCCCTACTACTGCTGGCACGATCGCGACGTCGCCCCCGAAGGCGCCAATCTCAAGGAAACGAACGCCAACTTCGACGCGATCGCGAAGCTCCTCAAGGAGCATCAAGACAAGACCGGCATTAAGTGCCTTTGGGGCACGGCGAACCTCTTCAGCAACCCCCGCTTCATGCACGGGGCCGCCACAAGCTGCAACGCCGACGTCTTCGCTTACGCCGCCGCGCAGGTGAAGAAAGCGATCGAAGTCACCCACGAACTCGGCGGGGAGAACTACGTCTTTTGGGGCGGCCGCGAGGGCTACCAAAACCTTTATAATACCGACATGGGCCGCGAGCTCGACCAACTCGCCAAGTTCATGCACTTGGCCCACGAGCATGCCAAGAGCATCGGCTTTGACGGACAGTTTCTGTTCGAGCCCAAACCCAAAGAGCCGACGAAGCATCAATATGACTTCGACGCTGCGGCGTGTCTTAATTTCATCGGCCGCAACGGCCTTGACGGCATCGTGAAATTAAACATCGAAACCAATCACGCCACGCTCGCCGGTCATGAGATGATGCACGAGCTGGAATATGCCCGCCTGCACGACGCCCTCGGCTCGATCGACGCCAACACCGGCGACCTGCTCCTCGGCTGGGACACCGACCAGTTCCCGACAGATATTTATCTCACAACGCAAATCATGCTCGTGATCTTAAAACAGGGCGGGCTCGGCAGCGGCGGCACCAACTTTGACGCCAAGGTCCGCCGCGAGAGCTTCGAACCGGTCGACCTGTTCCACGCGCACATCGGCGGCATGGACGCCTTCGCCCGCGGCACCAAAATCGCCGCCGCCATCCGCAAAGACGGCGTCTTAAAAGACTTCGTCAAAGACCGCTACAACAGCTACGACACCGGCATCGGCGCCAAAATCGAATCCGGCGAAGTCGGCTTCAAAGAACTCGAACAATACATGCTCGACAAGGGTGAAGCGGATAAGAACAAGAGCGGGCGGCAGGAGATGTTGGAGAATGTGGTGAATTGGTATCTTTAGGCTACTGTGAGCTTTTCAAGAGCCTAGATATTTCGTCAACGACAGCGGTCAAATCTGACCGAATTTCATGCTCCCAAAAACGAGCAACGCACCATCCATGACGTCTCAGCCGTCGATGAATCCGACGATCGCGCTTCCGTGTTTCCTCGATCTTCTCTCGCCACGGTTTCGACAATTTGTGGTGCCACGATGGAAAACGATACCCGTGCCAAAAGTCGCCATCGAGGAATATGGCAAGCTTCGCTCTTGAGAATACAATGTCAGGGCAACCGGGCAATGCCTTAACATTCTTCCGAAAACGCATACCACGTCTGTGCAGATGACTGCGAACAGCCAGTTCGATCGATGTGTTTTTGCCACGATTTTGGCTCATGCACCTCCGCCGTTGATTTGAGCTGAGGTTATCCATCTTCGCCCTCCCGATATTCGATATCTTGACGACCGAGACGACGATCATCCTCTTCGGGACCGCGATGGACTGTCCCTCTTTCAATTACCTCTCGAGTCTTCATGACTTCGCGAGTTGCGCTCGCGAAATCAGGATGATCGATATCCGACTCCAATAGCGCCCGATAGTGCGAATATGTCCGTTTCGTCTTCTCACATATCGAATTCCAAAATCGGATTTCTCTATTCTCTTCCCGCTCCCACAACTTAAGCTCACTCGGGGTAATCTTCGGATTTCGCCCACATACAAGCACCATTTGTATCTGCTCATCAGGAACCGACTGCGATAGCTTATCTTTATACTCTACAAGCCTAGAGACTTCTTTTTGTGTAGCAGCATGATCAGGTCGTTTAATCTCAATAATTACAGTTCGTCGATCCGCCGACAGTCCAAGAAAATCGATTCTACGCGAGTCATCATCATCCGTTTCCTCAGCAGCAAACCACACCCGCATCAGAGTTGTAATTCTTTTTTCTTCCGAAAGGATTTGCCACTCCGGATTCAATATCCACGGGTGACGTGCCAACAAGTCATGCATATTATCTACTCCGACACGCCCGGCGCGTTCGGGCGCGTCGTTAGCGAGCATAGATTCGAACTTATCAATGATCTGAAGTCGCCCGTTGATTACCTCCAATACGGCCCTACTTTCCAGAACCTTCCAGTCCGTAAGCTTAACCAAGAGTCTCTGAAGTGCTTCTGGGTCATGTCCTACATCGACAATGTCTTGTACCACATCATGGAAATGCCGATATTCATACGCTCGAAGCAATGAACTCGCGAGATCACGCGACCGATGGGATTCAACTTCCGCACTGCCAAGCGTCCTCAAAAACGATTTCACCTGTTTCTTGGACGCGCGGTCGAGACGGTTGAGTCGCTCCGAATAATCCGGGTCATTTAATGCCCAATTCTCAAACTCTTCGCCCTTTGTCCGAGCACATTCCGCTAGAACCTTCCTCGAAAGTGACTCACCCCACAGCTTCAGCTGGAGTACATTTTCCTCCTCCCAATCGATATTCTGGCGATCGGTCGAGATAACATCAGAGTCGTCATCTGCAGCCGCATCTACAAAGTCTGCCTCGACTTCGCCAATAACATATTTAGTTGAATGTTGCCCCGAGGCTGTCGATTCCACACCGAAAAAGAACGGCGGAGCCTGCGCGGAACGCCCGTTGACGAGAATTATGAAGCCTTGCAATTCACGCAGCTTTATGGTTTCGGGCGAAAAACCGTACCAGTACCGGACTACTTCTCCTGACGGCAAACTCACCTCGGCAAAGCCTTCTTCAGGAAATCGAAATGTCAGCTTTGGCGTGGGATCGGGAAGTGTATCACCGTTAACTCTAATTTCCATTCGCCCCCTAACAGTGCGGCTGAATCGACGTGCGAGCGACGTACACAGATCCTCGATTTTTATGGGCGTCTTGTGCTTGAGCTTTGACAACAACACGATAGTGCCGTGCGAGGTGCCACCGTCTGGTGGATCTTCGCGTTTGAAATCGATATCGATATCCTTCACTTCGTTACTCTTCAGCCTAAGCTGATCCCGCTTCAACCAGAATCGCGTGGCATGCCCATCTCGCCAAGTAAGCACCTCGATTTCCGCCGCAAGTCCAAAACCCGCCAATTTACCAATCCCTTTCCGCCCCATAATGCGCCGGCCATATTTTTCATTGCCATACTGCTCACGAGGGTTTCGTCCTAAAACCAGGTACTCATCCCGAACCTCCTCGAAAGTCATTCCTGTGCCATCATCGGAAATTTCAATTGTAGAGCTATCTGGCGAATAGTCCTCTTCCCGCGGCAAGACAAGGTCGACATTATGGGCACCAGCATCCCAACCATTGGCAACCAACTCAGCAAGCGCCGGGGGCCGCTGTGTATACATTTGAACGCCGAAGTGCTCTAGCGTTCGCCCAAGTACCTTGAAAGTAAGCTTGTCGCTATTAGGCATTGAATTATAGCAAGGTAGATAGGTACGCCGCGTGATGACTCACCATGCGACGTGGAAAGGCATTTCCGATCAACGTCGCAATACGCTGTTTGCCAAGGCCCGCCGGAAACGTATAGGCGCCCGGGAAATCCTGAAGCAGAGAAGCTTCGCGTAAACTAATGCACCGATCTTGCTCGGGATGCAGGAATCGACCCCTCGAAGGATTAAAGCAACCTGTCGTGATAGTGGGCGCGACGCGATCCCAATGCATTCGGCCGTATACGTCTTTGAACCCATTGCAGGCACGATGGCAGGGAAGCATGTATTTTTCAGGTAAATCGCTCCTGCTCCCGCCGTCGTGAGGTATCAAGTGGATCATTTCCCGAATACGGTCGGTGCGCCGTTCGGGCAGATCATGAAGTTCGTCTCCTGAATTACCAGGTACCGGAAGGCCTGCAATTGCGTCGCGTACTGTCTCGCGTGCATCTGGCGAATTCGTGAATTCTGGACTGCCGAGGCTAGTTGCAAGCAAAACCAGTCGTTTTCTTCGCTGAGGAACGCCGTAGTCGGCGGCGTCACAGATTTTCCAACAAGTCGAGTATCCAGTATCGCTTAGCCTCTTAACCAGATTTGAGAATCGGCGATTACGGGCTAGTGCGGGCACGTTTTCGAACAGAACAAATTTTGGTCGCAATTTTTCAGCAAATCTAGCGACTTCACGGATGAGGCTATTTCTCGGATCTTTTGCCGGCCGAAGGCCGTTGCGAGTCCGTATCGTGCTAAAGCCTTGGCACGGAGGACAAGCCGCAAGAAGATCTAATTCGCCAACCTTTAGAGATAGCTGACCGCGGACATCCTTCTCGTTTACTTCGCGAATGTCGCAATGCCACAAATGTACGTCGGGGTGGTTCAAAGCGTACACCGTAGCGGCATCATCGTCGCGTTCGATTGCACCGACAACCCGGTATCCGGCGTCTTCGAGTCCGACGGTCAGCCCGCCGCAGCCGGAGAAGAGATCAATAGCTCGCAGATTGCTCATCTGATTCGGTCCGAAGCAAAGCGAAATCGTACCGCTTGTACCGTACACAGGGGCGAGCAGCTAAGCAATTCGACAATCTCTATAACGGCATTGCGTGTCTCGTGTGTGACCACTATCTGTTTTGAGCCTTCCGGGGCCAACCCCCATCCTGGTTCAATGCCGGTTGACACAATCACAATCGATCCCTCATTCTGGATAGTGTTCACCAGATCAATCTCCCAGGAGCTTCGTCATGTCTCGCACTATTCTGACTTCGCTCGTCGCATTGGCCGTCCTCGCTACCGGGGGCTTATTGGTGTTCTCTCAACCCGCGCAGGTCTCGGCTCAGGAGGGGTCGTCGCCGAGCATGCAGCAGGTGCCGGTCGAGTCGGACATGCATGAGTTCATGGAGTACATCAATCAGCCGTCGTTCAAGCGGCTTAAAAAGGAAATGGCGAAGGCGGACGACGGGTTGAAGTGGGGGGCGATCAAGTCGGAGGCCCTCACGCTCGCGGAGGTCGGCAATCTGCTCATGATCCGAAAGCCGAGCAACGATGCGGATGACTGGGCCCAGCACGCCGTGACTGTGCGGGAGAACGGCCGCAAGCTCTACGTCTCCGCGAAGGCAAAGCAGGTCGACGGCGTGCGGGCGAGCTACCGCGAGATGATCAAGAACTGCAATCAATGCCACGAGCAGTTCGCGGGCGGCGAGCATATCTTAACGCCGTAGTAATTGCGTTGCGCTTCGCGGTCGTCCAGATTCGGATATGCCGTCAGCGTGGTGGGGGTTCTGAAGTTCGGCCGAGACCGATAAACTGGCACGAAGAAAATTCCGCCACCGAATAATTCCAATCCGATATGCCGACCTCATTCGCTTCGAACGTGATGCCGGAGTTGGCGCGCTCGTTTCAGGCTGACGGGTACGCTGTGTTCCCGGACGTGCTGAATCCCCCAGCCGTTGAGCAACTGCGGGACGCGTTGGCGCAAATTCCGGAGACCGCGGCGGTGCGTCGACGTAAGAGTGTGTACGGGATCCGCAATCTGTTGGAGACTTCCCCGGCGATACAGGAGTTGGCCGTCGGGGTGGAACTGTCGGGCGTGGTGCGATCGCTGTTGGGGCCGGATGCCTTTGCGGTGCGGGCGATTCTGTTTAATAAAACCGCCGATGCGAATTGGAACCTCGGCTGGCATCAGGACAGTGTGATCTCGGTGCGCGAGCGGATCGAGACCCCCGGCTTTCGGGCGTGGGGGCAGAAGGTCGGCGTGTGGCAGGTGCAGCCCCCGCCCGATGTCATGGCCGGGATGTTGGCGTTGCGCGTGCATCTGGATGACTGCCGGGCCGAGAATGGGGCGCTGCGGGTCGTGCCCGGTTCGCATCAAAGCGGTTGGCTCGACGATGAAATTACGAAATGCCGAGAACGTCACGGCGAAGTCACCTGCGAAGTCGCGGCGGGCGGGGTCGTCGCGATGTGCCCGATGACGCTTCACGCCTCGGCGAAAGCGTTGGTACCCGGGCAGCGGCGGGTGATCCACATCGAATATGCGCGGGATGACTTACCCGGCGGACTGGAGTGGAATAACCGCATACCGATCGCGGCAGCGCCAGATCCCGAAGCCTGATGATCGGCTATTCCGGATCGTCCTTCGCTATTAAACGCAACAGGTCGCCCACGGTGCGATGGGCCTCGATCGGGTGCCGAAGCGGCGCGTCGGTCAGCACCTCGTAACGGTTTCGACGCCCGACACGCTCCCGACGAATAATGCCTTCGCGTTCCAAATCGGCGACGATCCGTTGCACTGCCCGTTCCGTAATTCCGACCTCCGCGGAGACGAGACGCAGGACCGCCTCGGGATCAGAGTAAATCACGAACAGGACGTGCGCATGGTTCGACAGGAACGTCCAGCGGGGAAACCGGTTCTCGCTGCCTTCGCCTTGCTCGACGGGTGCCGCTGAGGTTTTTGATGCCAATATCGAATCCACGTGGGCGACTGCAAAAGCGGTCGATCACTTTGTCGACCCTGTCGGCGGCGACTATCATAGCGACGCGAAGCGGTTGTGACGAACAGCAAGTCGCGAAATTGTTTTGACGACTTCCGGTTCGTGCTTATCGCAACCGGCTTGCTTTTTTCGAGGGCGACGACTGCGTCACAGATCCCCACTTCACAGATTTCTGCGTCACAGATCACTGCGTCATGCGATACGGTATCGGAAATCATCAACGCCTGCGGAAGCCTGCCGAGTTCCGTCGGGTTTACGATGGTCGTGTGCGGGCGGGCGACGATCGCTTGTTGGTGTTCGGCCTCCCCAATGATTCATCAGTGACGCGGTTCGGCCTGAGCGTATCGCGAAAGCACGGGAATTCCGTGACGCGCAGCCAAATTAAGCGACGTCTGCGTGAAGGATTCCGGCTCACACAACACGAACTGCCAGTCGGCTGGGACTTAATTCTGATTCCTCGGCAAGGCGTAATTGCCAACACCGCGGAGTACGCCAAATCGATCCGAAAATTGGCGGCAAAACTTCCTCGCAAAATTTGAAGGGCGACTCTATTTCGATTGTGCCTGAAGAGTGTCCCTGATTTCGGCCAGCAGTTGAATGTCTTTGGGCACGTCGGGCGATTTCGGGTCCGACTCGGCTTTCTCGTCGCTCATATCTTTCAAAGTATTGATCGCCCGCACCATTAAGAACACGATGAAGGCGATGATCATGAAATTGAGCAGCACCTGCAGGAACGAGCCGTAATTCAGTTCGATCGGCTCCCCTTTGGAACTCGTCCCGAGTTTGACGCTGAATTCCGCCAGATTGACATTAGACAACAAGATCCGAATCGGCGGCATGATGATGTCGTCGACCAGCGAACTTGTGATTTTGCTTAATGCCCCGCCCACGATCACGCCGTCGGCCAGATCGACCACATTCCCGCGAATCGCAAACTTCTTAAACTCATTGACAAATCCCATCGCAGCGATGCTCCGAGCTGATTTCCGCTATTTTCGCCGCCGATCATAGTCGGTCCCCATCGCTGGTCCAGTTACCGTGACTTGCTTCCCGACATTCGCTGAGATTGACGCCGCCCGATCGGCACCGGCCGGTAATTGTCCGCAGAAGTCGAATGCAAGCGACGTAACAGACTCGAACCGGTCGAATCACTGCGATATGATGCGGGGCACGATTGAAGGGCATTGCGTTCTCGCAGACGAACCTTTGCGTGGCCGTCGATTTTATCTCCGTGTCACCCTTCATTTATAAATTAAAGGATACTGCCGTGAGACATATTTTGTTGGTTGCTGCAATCTTCAGCCTCGCGATGGGCGGTCTCGCCGGTGCGGAAGAACGTCCTAACATCCTGTTTATTTATCTCGACGATCTCGGCTGGCGTGACCCGGGGTTTATGGGAAGCGATTTTTACGAGACGCCCCATCTGGATCGACTTGCAGCACAGGGGATGGTTTTTACCGATGCGTACGCCGGGGCGGCCAACTGTGCACCGTCTCGAGCCTGTCTGCTGTCGGGACAATACTCGCCGCGGCATCAGATATTTAACGTCGGGACGAAACCGCGTGGTCGGGCCGAGTATCGTCGGCTATTGCATATTCCGGGAGTATCAACGCTCGACGCTGAAATTAAGACATGGGCGGACCGCCTGCAGGCTGCCGGATACAAGACCGGGTCGTTCGGCAAGTGGCATTTAAGTCATGACCCGCGGGATTACGGATTTGACGTCAACATCGGAGGATCGCACTCCGGCGGACCCCCGCGCGGTTATTACCCTCCTCATGGCAAAGTGCCCGGGCTGAGGGACGCCCCTGACGGTGAATATGTGACCGACCGACTCAGCGACGAAGTTATTCAATTCATACGCGAGAGCTCTGATGGCCCCTGGTGCGCTTACCTAACACACTTTGCCGTTCACACACCGCTTCAACCGAAGAAGGAGTTGGTGGAGAAGTATCAAGCAAAGCCAGCGGGCGAGCTGCATGATCATGTCACGATGGCGACCATGATACAGGCCGTCGACGACGGCGTGGGTCGGATCGTCGCGTCACTTGACGAATTAAATTTACTCGACTCGACGGTCATTATTTTCTCCTCAGACAATGGAGGATATGGCCCCGCGACCGACATGCGACCATTGAAAGGCTATAAGGGGACCTATTACGAAGGGGGCATCCGTGTGCCGCTCTTTATCGTGTGGCCCGGCGTCGTTAAAGCAGGATCAAAGTCGGAGGTTCCGGTCACCGCCGTCGATATTTATCCAACGCTGTGTGAAGTCGCGGGAGTCCGATTGCCGACCGATCAACATTGCGACGGGCAAAGCCTTGTGCCGTTGCTGAAGGGGTCGGTCTCGTCGTTCGAGGATCGTCCGATCTACTGGCACTTTCCCGCCTACTTGCAGTCTTACCCGAGCGTCGCCAATGAGCAGCGTGATCCGCTATTTAGAACTCGCCCCTGCAGTGTGATTCGTGTCGGTCACTGGAAATTGCACGAGTATTTTGAAGACGGTGCAATCGAACTTTATGATCTGCGATCCGATATCGGAGAAACAACAAATCGATCTGAGACCGATCCGGAGCGTCGTGACAAGTTGCTCAGTCAATTGCGTGAGTGGCGAGACTCGATCGGGGCACCGGTACCAAACGAGGCCAATCCGAAATTCGAGGCAGCCGCGGAGGCTGCGGCTGTGAAGCGTCTGACTCAGCAACGTTTGCGAGAATAACTCTTGGCACTGGTCGAGGAGGGGCAGGCGAGCTCGATTTCCCGGGTGAGTCGTTCCCGGTCTGTTCGCATGATGATGCCCGCAGATGCAAGTGGAAGTCGCTGTTCCCGCATCGCATTGAGAGTATCGAAGCGCTTCCTACATTGTTTGATCGCAGGCCCAATGTCGCACATGCGGATCGGCATCAGGGTTCACCTGAAATTTACAGTCTGATGAACCATTCGAACGTATTTGGCGTTACCTTGTTGCAGGTCAGTTGGATGACTTTCCGGATCACTTTGCGCTCAGAAGGATACCTCAAATGAAAACGTTACCACTTTCGCCGTGGCTGCTGTTTGTGTTCACGATCGCTCTGACGGCGGCGGTTCCAGCCGTCGGCTTCGCTCAGGATGGCGACTCGGCCGCCGAGAATTCTGCCGAAGATGCCGCTGACTCCGCAGAGGATGCGGCTGAGAGTGCCGGCGATGCGGCTGCAGAGGCGGGTGAGGCGGCGGCCGAAGCTGGTTCATCAGCCGCCGAATCGGTCGAAGAGGGTGCTGAGAATCTCGGCGACCAGACGAAGAAACTGGCCTCCGATGCGAAAGACAAGGCCGAAGATATCGCCCGCCAGATCGACGAAAGTGACGAGGCCGGTGAGATCAAAGCGGGCATTCTCAAGCCAATCTACGCCCTCGCCGAGGCGCTCGAATTCTCTTTCTTCCATTGGGTCGCGTTCACAATCATGGTCACCGGCGTCGTCAGTTATGCGCTGCAGTTGGTGATTGGGAAGCTGATCGTCCTCGCCAAACTCGGCTTCAGTCTGACCGAAATTTTCTCCGATGCGCTCGGGTTGGCGATCAGCCTGTTCGGCCTCGTGCTGACGACACAGGCGGCCGCACAGAATTCGAGCTTCACGCAGAGCAACGCCGCCGTTATTTCCGCCACACTCGTCGGCGCAATCTGCGGCTTTGTGTTCTACCTCTGGGGGCAGTCGCAGGAACTTTCTGCCACGAGGGGCCGCAAGGTGCAAAATCGCGTCGACAAAGCCGAGGGCCGGAAGTAGATCGATTGATCGATTCAAATGGCAGGCGACGAATTTCAAATTGATGATTCAGAATGGGTCGTCTTGGCAACGCCGAGGCGATCCTTCTTTTTTCTCTATGTCCTGATCGCCATGTGCCTGCTCAGCGCCGTCGCGTGGTCGCTCGGTTGGTTGCGAAATCACTAGGGCGAGGCGATGGTTGCTTCCTTCGTGTTAGGAGCGGGCACGCTGGCGATACTTTATGAGAAGAACCGGTTTCGCGAACGTGGCGGATTGCGATCGGACGGCAAACGGATTTGCTGGGAGGAGTGTCGCGACGGCCGGAAGCCGGACGCATTCGACTTTCGCCTCGATGAAATCGAGTGCGCTATGCTTGCTGGCGACTCTCCGGTTCCTGCGCAGCAAAGCCTGCTCTTAAGGCTGCGAGAAACGGCAACGGACGGGAACCTGATGTGGCTGCCGGGGGGATTGATAGATTCTTTGCCCGAACTATACCCGCGGATCGATCCGAAAGTTCCCGTCGATCGCTATGTCATTTTGCCGCCCAATGAGTCATCGTGGCAAATGGATATTGATCGCGTCTTAAAATGGCTGCATAGTCGTCGTGTTCCCAATTGCCCATCCGCATCTGAGCCGGCTTAACGAACTAAGTTTGGGATTGCTTCATGTCTGAATCGGTGATCGACGCGTTCCGTTATTGCCCCCGCTGCGGGACACCGGTTGAGAATCCCGGCACGGTTCCTCTCGTTTGCAAGAACTGCGGCTTCCAGCATTTCTTCAACCCAATCGTGGCGGTGGGCGGAATTGTGACCGACCCCGAGGATCGAGTGCTGCTCGTCATCCGGGCTCGTGATCCGGGGAAAGGGAAATTCGGCGTACCGGGGGGCTTCGTCGATCGTGGCGAGACGCTCGAAGAAGCACTCATCCGCGAAGTCGTTGAAGAGACGAGTCTCAAGGCCATCGAAACGAGCTATCTGTGCTCATTCCCCAACGACTACACCTTTAAGGGCATCACCGCGCCGGTGACCGACGCGTTCTTTCGAGTTGAGGTGGAGTCGTTCGAGCCGCTTAAGGCCGAGGAAAGCGAAATCAGCTCATTTCATCTGTGCGTGCCCGGCGAAAACGAATTGTCCAACATGGCGTTCGAATCAAATCGAAGAGCGCTGGAGACCTTCTTAAAGTAGGGCGGGCTGTGCCCGCCGCGATCGAAGTGGCAAAGCGGAACATAAAGAGTGGCGGAGCTGCGACGAGGACGATTCCGTTGATACGTGATTCGACAGTAGTCAACAACCGCCAGTTGCATAGATCGGGTTCCGGAAGGTCCCGGTGGAGGCGGTGGCGACGTTTGGGGTTGTTATTCGCGGCGACAGCGTGCCTCGCGACCACACTATCGTTGCGTCTGTTTCAACATAACGACCTCACGATGCGAGGATTCAACCCTGGAATATCAGTTTCGTATCGCGGTTTTATCGTGCAAGGTGCCGCCGGTTGGAATGGATTCGCATTCAGAATTCTGTTCGATGACAGCAGCAGAGCGGATGATTTAACGGTCTTCAAAAGTTCGCATTATACTTTTATCAATATCAGGGAGCCAGATCGGTTCGAGTTTCTCGGTCTCTTGGCGAATTGGGATGACAAACCACGTGACGAGACGTGCTATATCGTCCCGCCTCATTTTTCTTTAATTATTCCGTACTGGATGCCGTTTGTCGCCGCCTCGTTGACCCTCATCTTCGCGGTGCCCGCACGTTTACGGTTCGCTGCTCTCCGACAAATAACAGCCGTTTCCTTAGTGGTTGGCACGACCGTGCTGTTACACTTTGCCGCGCTGAACCTGATTCCCGACTCCTTAAAGCCGGGCGGGAGCCAGTGGCCGGACAATTTGGATGCGGTCAGCCGGATGTTGACTGAAGGGCGAAATCGCGGTCGCGACGACAAATTCGTTCACGGCTTTCCGCTGCCGTGTTTTCGCAGCGGTTGTAACGAATGGACGATCAGCGGAAGTTCGCGTGTGCAAGACGATCGATACCTGCACCCGCAGAATGTGTTCGCCTGGCATCCACCGCACGCAATTGAAAATTTGATTATCGCGATCTTCGCCGCCGGCGTTGCAATGTTGGTGACTCAGGGTGTCTGCAGGCTGGCGGGAATTAAGTCTCGGCAGTTGCTCGCATCCTCTTGCAATGAGATCAATCAAATTGCGGACGAAACAAAACAAGCGGCGAAGTCGGAAGACGGTACCCCGCCATCGAATTAACCCTAAACATCTATCACATGGTTCTCGAAATTAATTACGCACGCTTCGGCGGGCATAGCCCGCCCTACGGGTTAAATCCACTTCGTGCTAAGATAGTAACGCCGCGTTATTTCACGTCGAATCAATAGTATCGTCGCGCAGATCAGGCCTTTGGCAATAATCAGAACTGGAGTGCAAATCCACGCCTCTCGCAGGTCGGTCAGGCCGAATACGACGAAGGCGACGGCATATGCCGTTTCAACGGGCGACAGTCCCTCCCGCCATGAGCGACGATAGGCGCGGATTAATACATAGAAGCCGAGGCCGAACCAGATGAGGCCCTCGGCGACATTGAACCAGAAGTAGGCGGGGCCCCACGGTTCGTCGCCATCACGGAGCCACGACCAAAGCATTTGGTTCCAGAGTAAGTCAAGACCGTTGTCCAAGTGCGGTGCCTCCGCCTGCCAAAACGCAGGACGGAGGCTGCGATCAACGGACTTATTCGGCTGCTTCGTCCGCCGCTTCTTCGGCCGCCTCTTCGGCTTTTTCCAGCAGTCTTTCCTGCCGCTGCAGGTTGAACTCCCGCATTGCTCGCGCTCGGGAAGCACTTCTTTGGACCGCGAAGAACGGAACGGCGAGCGCCGCCGGTGCCACTTGCAACCCCGGAACCGGCAAAGCTGCGCGGCTCTCGACGACGTAGCCCCGGTCGGTCCGGGTGGTCAGCGACGTTGCGGGAAAAACATAAGGCCGGATGGCGGCCGCTGAGGGGACATCGAACACCGTCATCTCCAAGCCCCGCTTCTGCCCTTCCGACATCACGATCTGTGCGACATAGGGGACGACCGCGTAGAGCAGATCGACGGCCTTATTAGCGTCGAGCCGGTTGTAAGCAATGACCTCGCCTTCTGATCCTGAGACCATTTCTTGAACGACGTCGGCGAATGATTCCTGCTCATCCGACGGGCTATCGACATATCGCAGGTAGGCCTTGATCGGCTGCGGATGCGGGGCGGCGACGACGTGCTTGCCGGTAAAGCAGAATGAGGGTGCGAATGGGACTTCATCCTCGCCGACGAAATTGACGTAATAGATCGTCTTGCCGAGAAATTTCTGCTTCGCGAGAAAAACTCCGCGTCGCCGCGGCGGCTCCCGGGTCTCGCCAGGTAACCAGTCATCCAGCAGCGACATCGACTTGCTGAAGATTCCGAACGCCTGCTCCGGCTTCGTAACTTCGACCATTGCGATCGGCGACGAAATGAAGACACCACCGGTGCTGGGGGCGTTGTGGATAATGACCTTCTGGCCGAATGACGTGAGCACATCCTCCTCCAGTGAATGACCGAGCATGGTCTCGAATTGCTCGATCCGCCGGTCCAGCACTTCGACGGAGTTCGGACTCGTCTGGGCGATGATCGTTCGGGTTTGCGTCAGTATCTCTTTCGCATTGATCGAGACCGCGGCGACGAAGTCGGCGTCACCGGGAACGGTCTTGAAATCGTCGGCCTGAATCGCTTCTCCGGCGGCCAGAGCCCAGATTCCGACTCGGTCCCCATCCATCACGCGAAGTTCCGTTCGCGTGACGATCTGTCCTTCTTCGACACCGACACATGTGGCGATGGAGTCGAGCCGATCGAGCGCGAGCGTGCGGGCCACGCCGTTGGCGACACCGCCATACATGCCGAATGAGGTCGACCCGACCTCGAGCAATCGCGCCGAGTCCAACCAGAGCAGGCTCGACAGCTTCTTCACCTCGGTGGCCTCAAAAGCCTTGGCGAATCGGTCGTCCTCAGCGAGTCCGTTTCCGTCGCCGGCGATCCCGGACAACGCGGTCTCAATCAGGCTTTCACGACCGACGGCGAGCACGAAGTAGTTCTCGTCCCGATGCAGCGTCATTTTCAGTCCCGGTACGGGGATGGGCAACGACTGCATTTTGAGGTCATCAGTCTTTTCCAAGCCCGGCGGAACGTCGAGCAGTTTCCCGATGCGGTCGGCGATTTCGTCTGACTTTTCGCCACCGTCGATGATCAAGGTGGCTTCGAGTCCGCGCAGATAGGCTGCCCAGGGCGCCGCTGCTTCGTCGAGCGGCTCGGCGTCGGCTCCCCCGACGTTCCGCGGGGCGTAGTTCAGCAGGATGCAACCCGGACGCGCCGAGAGGTCGATCAGTAACTGAGGAAGTTGCTCGGCGACGATTTGCTGTTCCGGGCCTTCGCGGGAGGCTTCTTCTCGCAGTCGGCTCGTGACGGCCGACGTGAGCTTCTCCATGAAGTCTTTGACTTCGGGATCGGCAGCGAATCCGACGACTCCGGGACCACCGGGCTCTCCCGCCCCGCGCGCGACCCATTCGCAGTAGATCAGGCATTCCGTGGACGCGGCTTTGATCAAGTTCGGATCGCGTTCGCCCGGCGGCATCCCCGCAATTCCGCCCCCGGCGAGCCCCCCGCCGAGCAGCATCGTCAGAACCAATTGCAACAGTCCCGCTCCGCCTGCCAATGCCATCACGCATCCTTTCGTACCAAGAGCGACTTCCTCAGACCGACTTCGCGGCGGGTTCGGAAGTCCCTTGGAACCTCTAAACCTGCGCTCGATCCGTTCTTTGACGCTCGATCTTTGCTATATTCGCCGCGAATTCAAAGCTCGCCGGAATGCACATTGGTGCCTGGACTGACAGAGATCGCAAATCCCTATGGCTGAAGAACCCCGCTTCGCGACCAAGCCGCAGAACATCACCACGATGCCGCCGGGGATTCCCTACATCGTGGGGAATGAAGCGGCGGAGCGGTTCAGCTTTTACGGAATGAAGGCGATCCTGACCGTCTTCATGGTCGACTACATGACCAATGCGAGCGGTGAAATGGCGGCGGTCTCGGAAGGGACGGCCAAAACCTGGGTGCATAACTTCGTCGCAGCCGCCTACTTCACCCCGTTGATCGGGGCACTGCTTTCGGACTGGCTGTTCGGCAAATATCGAACGATCCTGTGGCTGTCGATTGTTTACGTGATCGGGCACTTCACCCTCGCGGTGACGCTCAATCACGAGATATTGGGCGGCGTGATCTCTCCGAAGATGGGGTTGTTCCTCGGTCTGGCCTTAATCGCTCTCGGCACCGGGGCGATCAAGCCATGCGTCTCGGCTCACGTGGGCGATCAATTCGGACAGGGGAATAAGCACCGGCTCGGCGAAGTGTTCGGCTGGTTCTATATCGCGATTAATCTCGGGGCGTTTATTTCGACCTTATTGACGCCTGTCCTTCTAGTACGATATGGGGCCGATATTGCCTTCGGGGTACCGGGCGTACTCATGGCAATCGCGACCTTCGTATTCTGGTTGGGCCGCAATAAGTTTGTGCATGTCCCGGCCCGCGGAGAGAAGCTCTTTAAAGATGCCTTTACGGGCGAAGGACTCGGCGTGATCTTAAAGCTGATTCCGCTTTATATCTTCGTAGCCGCCTTTTGGTGCCTGTTCGATCAAACGGCATCGGCTTGGGTATTGCAGGCGAAGAAGATGAACACCGCGGTGCTGGGTTGGGATATCCTGCCGAGCCAAGTGCAGGCGTTGAACCCCTTCTTTATCCTCGCGTTAATACCGCTATTTAATTATATCCTCTACCCGATGATCGATCGTCATTGGAGAATGACGCCGCTTCGGAAGATCGGCATCGGAATGTTTCTCGCCGCCGCTTCCTTCGCCGTCAGCGCGATGATTGAGGCGGCAATCGCGGCCGGGCAGACGCCGCATATCTCTTGGCAGGTGCTGGCCTACTTCGTGTTGACGGCGGCGGAGGTAATGGTCTCGGTCACCTGTCTCGAATTTAGCTACACGCAGTCCCCTAACAGCATGAAGTCGGTCGTGATGGCGTTATATCTACTGTCGGTCGCCGCGGGGAATGAGTTCGTGGCGGTTGTGAATATGGTGATTACCAACGCCGACGGGTCATCGCTCCTCCCCGGCGCCTCTTACTACTGGTTTTTCACCGGTGTGATGCTCGTTGCGGCGGTCTGTTACATCCCGTTCGCGATGTTCTACCGCGGCAAGACCTACATCCAGGACGACGACCCCGATCACGGTGCGACGATCGAACGGGCCGACATCGACGCGATGTCGAGCGAAGGCTGAGCGAACTCGCCAATTCAATCACCCCCCGCAACAAGCCGCGCACGAAGTAAGCGGGTCCGGCTTGCTGGATCGATCCGCTTACTTCGTGCGCGGCTTGTGAACCTGATGATCGATCCGCTTACTTCGTGCGCGGTTTGTGAACCTGACGCGATCCGGGTGCGTTCTCGTTTGCACGGCGATCCGGTATACTGCGGCCAAAAGGAAGTCCGAATAAATCACACGAAATTGAGGAATGACGATGCGCTTCACCCATTGGATGCTTCCCCTGTCGTTGGTGGCCCTTGTCGGCTTCGCCGTCGGTTGCGGCGAGCAGGGCGATTATCAGGAGTATTCCGAAGTCGAAGAGGGAGCTCACAGCGACGAGCATGACCACGATCACGATCATGCCCACGAAGGAGCCCACGGCGGTCATATCATTGAGTTCTCCGATGACCACTCGCTGCACGGCGAATTTGTGGTCGACAAGGAAGCCGGCATGGCGATGCTCTACCTGACCGGTTCCGACTTGAAAGAGCCGAAGATGGCGACCGAAGTCATGTTCGACCTCGAAACCGAAAACGCTGAAGGCGAAGAGGAAGAGCAGGAGTTTGAAATGGAAGCCATCGAGCCGAATGACGGCGGCGAAGCCAGCACCTTCTCGCTCGCGCTCGAAACCCTGCCGACCGACGATATCGAAGCCATGCACGGCCACTTTCACATCATGGCCGGCGGCGAATCATACGACGGCGACCTCACCCACGATCACGATCATGACCATGGGGATCACGACCACGGCGACCATGATCACGAAGAGGGCGAAGAGCACAGCGACGACGAAGAATCAGACGCCTAAATAGACCGCCACGCGGTCCGAGGGTTTCGCCCTCCGGTCGACAATGTCTTTTCAGTTTGAAAACGAAGCCGGTCACTTGTGGCCGGCTTCGATTCGTTTGATGAGGTTTTTCCTTGTCAGACCCCGCGGAGTCATTGTTTTCCGCCTGCGAACGCGTGACAATTTGAAGATACATCGGTATCCGCTGATCTGCGGCGGAGACCCTGGCCGAAACTTCGAGATTCCCGCGTCGGCGATGCGAACGCGGGAGTAAGGATCGCAATGCGTCTGCCGTTCTTTCGCCCGATCATATGCCTCGCCTTGTTGATGGTCCTCGTCGCGACTCCGGCGATAGCGGATTCGTCTTCGAACAAGTCGGCGTCTCTGTTCGACGCTGACGTGGCGCGAATCCTCGCGAACCGTTGCCTGCAATGTCACGACAGTGCATCCGCAAAGGGCGGGGTCGATCTCTCTCGACGCGCCGCCGCGATCGAATCAGGGGCTCTCGTTCCCGGGAAGCCTGCCGATAGCCAAGTCTGGGAAAGCGTCGTCAACGGAGAGATGCCGAAGGGGAGCGATCCGATCCCCAAGCACGAAGCGGACGCGATCAAACGTTGGATCGACGACGGAGCGGCCTATACCGTCGATTGGATTGATCCGGTCGTCTATGGCCGCGGTTCCGATTCGTCCCGAAGATGGGTGCGGCGACTGACGCGTGCCGAATACGTCGCCACGGTAAAAGCGACATTGGGTGTCGATCTGACCGACGAGGCGAAGGAACTGCTGCCTCCGGATCTGCGAGCCGACGGTTTCAGCAATACCGCTTACAACCTCGGCGTCGACATGCAGCATATCGACGGCTACGCAAAACTGGCCGAGATCGCCGTCGAACGGACCGACATCAGCAAATTTGCCCGCCGCTTCGAAAAGAAGCGGCTGATGATCGACAAGGTGATGCGGCCCCTTATCGGCAAGATGGGACGCGTCCTGCTGCGGGGGCCGTTGGACGAGTGGGAAGTCGATCAATATCGCGGTTTGACCACGACGGTCGCGAGCGCCGGCGGGAACTTCGACGATGCCGTCGCGATCACCATCGAGGCCATGCTTCAGTCGCCACGATTCCTCTATCGCATGGAACGTCAGCATGAAAAGGACGGGCGGGCAAAGCTGAATGACTACGAAGTCGCCTCACGCCTGAGCTACTTCATTTGGGGCGGCCCGCCCGATGAGCAGCTCCTCGATGCCGCTGAGAAGGGGAATCTGTCGAATCGAAAGTCGATTGAAACCGAAGTTCGACGGATGCTGAAGGACCCGCGGGCGACGGAACAAACCCGGCAGTTCATCAGCGAATGGATCAATCTCAGTCGACTCGGCAACCTGCAACCCGATCGAGACCACTATCCGGACTGGAACGATGAGCTGGCTTCCGACATGCGGACCGAAACGCTGCGGTTCGCCGAAGAAGTCTTATGGGCCGACGACCGTCCGCTGAGCGACCTATTCGATGCTCAGTTTACCTATTTAACGCCGACGCTGGCGAAGCACTACGGGATCAAGCCGACCGGTGAGGGATTGCGGCGGTATGATCTTGAGGATGTCCCGTCTCGCGGTGGATTGTTCACGCAGGGCAGCGTCCTGACGATTGGCGGCGACGAAGCGTCGATGGTCGCACGCGGACTGTTCGTCCTACACGACGTATTGCGAGGGGCCGTAAAAGACCCTCCCCCTTGTGTCGATACGACGCCCGTTCCGACAGAGCCGGGGCGTTCGAACCGATCGATCGCCGAAGCCCGCATCAAGAATGAAGCCTGCGGCGGATGCCACAAACGCTTTGAACCGCTCGCTTTCGGTTTGGAGCAATTCGACGGGCTCGGTCGGCACGCAAGTCGCGACCGGCACGGTAATACTCTGCGCGAGGACGGGACGGTCCTGTTTCCCGGAGATGCGAAGGCCACCCCGTTCGAATCAACCGCCGAACTGTCGCAACTTCTGTCCGAAAGCGATCGCGTCCGCGAAACGCTGACCTGGAAGTTCATCCAATTCGCACTGGGCCGGATGCCGACCGGAACGGAGGCGCCACTCGTGCGTGACGTCCATCAACGAGCCTGGCAGTCAGGCGGCACCTATCAAGACCTGGTGGTCGCGCTGGCGACCAGCGACCTAATTCTCACCGCACAAAGCGAGACCGAAGAATGAGCGTTCGTCCCATAAGCCGTCGGACCATGCTGCGCGGCCTCGGCGGAGCCGCGATCGGGCTGCCATTGCTGGAAGAAATGCTCTTCGCCAAAGCGTGCGCCGCACCGTCGGCGTCGGCCGGCGTGCCGATGCGGGCATTCAACGTATTCTTCGGGCTCGGCATTCCGGCTCCGCTGCAAGACGAGGGCTACGAGGGCGTCCTCGAACCTTTGAAGCCGCTGTCCGACAAACTGCTCGTCATGCGACAGGTCGATCAGGTCCGTTGCGATGAGTCGGGCATTAATGCCCACTTCGACGGGGCCTCGGGCGCGTTTACCGCCGAGCCTCCCAACGGCGAAGCGCGGGCGGGCGGGCCCTCGGTCGATCAGGTCATCCGCCGACATTACTACCCGAACGGCCTGCCCGCCGGGATGGTCCCCACATTGGTGGCAGGTACGTTTTTCCGGCGCAGCCGCGTCAGCCGGTACGTTCACAGTTACAACCCCGACGGCACCGTCGCCGCCACCATGCAGGAGCGCCCCCGTGACGTTTTCGACCGCGTGTTCGGTTCATTGAGCGTTTCCGGTGACCCTCAAGATGCCGACGCGGTGCGGAAGAAGCGATTAAAGCAGAGCGTGCTCGACTCCGTCGTCGACCAATACAAGTTTTATACCGGAGCCCGTTCACCGCTCGGAGAGACGTCCCGCGCCCGGGTACAGGAACATCTCGATCGCATCCGCGAGTATGAGCGTCGCGCCTTTTCGCTTCGGCATGACAACAAAGGCCCGGCCGTGCCCGACCCGTCGCACCTGCTGCACGGCGGCGCCGCCGACCCCGGGGGACAGGGTATTGATATCACACTTGAGGAATTAACGACCGAATGGCGGCTGATGGCCGAATTATACGCGATGGCGATTAAAACCGACCGGGTTCGCTTCGGCTCACTCACCTTCCTCGCCGCGGGTGAGCGCATCCGCCTGACCGGACGCTACGACTACGACGGCCGGAAAATTTGCGACTTCAACGACGCCAAGCAGTTAAAGGCATCGGGCGACAAAGGCTGCAGCCATGAATGGTGGCATAAATTTAACGAGAAGAAGTCGAACGAGCAGTTGCGGGCACACGCTCATATGAAGATGCGGGAAGTCGCTTACTTCCTGTCGCTGCTGGACGACAAGGAGTCGCTCGAGGCGAACGGTCGCACCATCCTCGACAACTCGCTGATCACCGTTTCGACCGAGTCGGGAGATGGTCGGCACAACGACACAAAGCGCGAACTCTCCGGCATCTTCCACGCCGTCACCAGCGCCGGCGGTCGACTGAAGACCGGTTCGATCGTCGACGCCGGGTCCGAAGGCATCGATATCTATAACACGATGCTCTCAGCCGTAGGAGTCCCGGGACGGCTCGGCCCGCGGAAGCGAGAGCGGCAATCGGTCGATGCGATCGTTGCTTAATGACTGTGAAAATAAGCCATTTGTAATCTCGACGCTGCCGAGAGTCTTACTTCGCTGATGACCTGGAGTGCAACGATCGGGTAGCCCGGCCTATCTTGGCCGGGTGCCGAAAGGCACAAGATGTCTTTCGAGAACGTCGCCGACCATATGATGGCCGTTTGCGACCATCACGCTCTCGGGATTTGGACAAGTCTCACTCAAAGTCCAACCCCAAATCATCCAGCAGCCCGAAGAACCAATACAGCCACACGCTCTCGTCATATTTCGTTTCGGGGTATTTGTCGAGATGCTCATTCACCAGGCTGTAGACGCCGTGCAGCTTAACTCGGGCGGCAACATTACGAAGTTCGGCCAGTTCAGCCGACGGCATCGGGTCTGCGACGGCGATATCGTCATTAGAATCGATGCGGTACTTGAGCACATACGGCACCAAGAATTGTGCTTGTTGCGGCAGGGCTTGAAGCGAGTTGTCGGGGTTTAATTTACTCATCGCATATTACCACTCATCGCATATTAATTGGGTCGACGTCGATCGCCAGTTCCACGCCGGGTGTGCGGGGCATGTCGGCTTCGACGCGCCGCCATAAGGCTCGAAGGGACTCCGATTCGGTCGCCGCCAGTTGAAGATGGAAGCGGTGCAGCTTCCTTAATTTCGAGATCGGGGCCGGCGCCGGGCCAAGGACCGAAACGCCAGTGCCGCCGGCATCAGAACATTGACGGATTCGATCAGCCAGAGCTCGCGCGGCCCGCTTCACGTCCGACTCGACTTCGCCCCTTAAGATCACACGGGCGTAATGCCGGAACGGCGGAGCCGCCATCACTTCGCGGTCCTGCATTTCCGACGCCGAGAAGGCGAGATAGTCGTGCTCGGCCGCGCGTCGGATCGCCGGATCGGCCGGATTCGCGCTTTGAACCAGCACCCGCCCGCCGCGGTGACTGCGTCCCGTCCGTCCGGCGACCTGCGCAATGAGTTGAAAGGTTCGTTCGCTGGAACGGAGATCGGGTTGATGCAGCAGCGTGTCGGCGTCGATCACACCGACGAGCGTCACATTCGGAAAGTCGAGCCCTTTGGCGATCATCTGCGTGCCGAGCAGAATCCGAATTTTGCCGTCGCGAAACGCGGAGAGCACTTCGTCGTGGCTGCCCGGTCGTTTCATCGAGTCGCTGTCCATCCGCGCCAGTGAATATTCGGGGAACTTCGCCCTGACTTCGTCTTCCAATTTCTGAGTACCGGCCCCGACAAACTTCCAACCCTGATGCCCGCAAGAGGGACACGCCTTTGGCACGTCGGCCTCGCGCGCACAGCTATGACACAGCACGCGGCGGATATCGCGATGCCACGTCATCGTGATGTCGCAGTCATCACATCTCAGGCTCGATCCGCAGGCCGGGCACCAGACCGCCGGGCTGAAGCCTCTTAAGTTTAAGAACAAGATGACTTGGCCGTCGCCCGGTTGTTCGTCGCTGCCCTCTTCCAACGCGGAACGAATCGAGGATGTTAAAATCCGCCCGATCGCCTGACCCTTGCGGACCTGCGGGTCGTTTCGGATGTCGACGACCGTCACCGGCGGCATTTCCAGATTGCCCACCCGTTTGCGCATCGAAACGAGATCGTAGCGCCCTGTCTTCGCCGCGTGCCAGCTTTCTAAAGTCGGAGTCGCCGACCCGAGGACGAGCGGCACACCGGCGAAGCGTGTCCGCTGCTCAGCGACCTCCCGAGCGTGATAGCGGGGCGTCGTGTCCTGTTTAAAGGACGTTTCATGTTCTTCATCAATGACCACAAGGCCTAATCGCGGCGTCGGGGCAAAGATGGCACTGCGGGCTCCGACGACAACCTGAACGTCGCCGCTCTTAATCCGCTTCCAGTGCGCGTGCCGATCCGCATCGTTCAAGTGACTGTGCAGAACGGCCACTGAATCGAACCGCCGACGGAACCGGCGAATCGTCTGCGGCGTTAGGCTGATCTCCGGCACGAGCACGATGGCCTGTCTTCCATAAGAAACGACCTCTTCGATCGCGCGGATATAAACTTCCGTCTTGCCGCTGCCGGTCACGCCGTGCAATAAAATCGTGCGGTGCTCGCCCGATTGAATTGTTCCCAGAATTTTCTCCAGCGATGCGGCCTGTTCCGCCGTCGGGTGAAACTCTTCGGTCTTGTCGACATTGGCCGCAGCGGCCAATTCCACTTCGCTGCGGATTTTCAATCGCTCCACGAAGCCTTTGCGTTCCAACTCACGTATCGGACCGGTCCCACAGTCGGCAGCGGCGGCAACCTCGGTTGCAAGGACCGGCTCGTTCCGTGACTTCAGAATCTCCGCAACGGCCCGTTGTTTTCGACCCAGCGAATGCGTTGCGAGGGCCTGTTCGCCCTCGGGTGTAAGTGCGACGAACGTTTCCAAGCGGGTGCCCGCGCCGCGGCGGACTCCCGCGGGCACCACCGAATGCAGAACTTGGCCCCAGCCGCACAGGTAGTAATCGGCAATCCACTTCGTCAGTTGGAGCATCTGCGACTCGATCAGCGGCTCTTCATCGACGAGCGATTCGATCGACTTCAACCGCTTCGGCACCCCTTGGGACGTTCCGTTGCCTCGATAGTCGGCGGCCGTCTTTAGCGCGGTGACGAAACCGTATTCGAAGCGATTGCCCCGGCCGAACGGGACTCGGACCCGGCCACCCGTTCGGATCCGCTCACGGAGCGGATCGGGAACAATGTAGCTGTATTGATCGTCGAGCGGCTTATTAAGGGCGATCTCGGCGATCAGGACATCTTCAACAGCCGCCTCCTCCCACGGCATTGGCCCGGGCAGCGGTGTTCCCTCGTCGAACAGTCCCTGTTGCTTCTCGGTATTCATTGCTCCGTCAACTTGCCTCACGCCGTAATCGATCGCATGGAGGCATCATACGAATCGGCGATCGATTTGGGACGGCACCGTCGCGACGGCGACCGAATTGTGTGAGAATCCCGCCAACATTTTCATTTCATGACGACTCCTCCCGACAGAGAGATCTGCAATGTCGCTCCGCTCACGGCTGCTTTTTTTGCTGCCGGTCTCGCTGTGCCTCTCCTGCGATGACGGGTCGATTTCCCAACCGGAGGCCGCGTCGACCGAAGCAGCGCGGGTACAGGAACCTATCGACGAACGGGAACCCGCGGCGGAATTACCGGAATCGATTAGTCCCGAGCCAGCCCCCGAAAGCGCCGCCGATTTTTACGCCAGCGCGGTCGAGCACTTCGTCGACGGTCAATTCAAGCAATCGGTGGCCGATTTTGACCGATATGTCGAACTCAATCCGGGAGCCGAGCGTCGGCTTTGGGAGCGCGGCATTTCACAATATTACGCCGGCATGTATGACGCGGGGGCGAAACAGTTCGCACTCTATCAGTCGTACGATGACAACGACGTCGAGAACGCCGTGTGGCGATTTCTTTGCATGGCACGCGATCCGGACGTCGGTATTGAGAAAGCCCGTGCGGAACTGCTGCCGATCGAGAACGATACCCGGATTCCGATGATGCAGGTCTATGAACTGTTCCGCGGCAACGCGACGTCAGAAGACGTCATTGCCGCGGCACGCGAGGGCGACCCCAATCCGACCACGCTCGCGGGTCGGATGTTCTATGCCGACCTCTACCTCGGCATTTATGCCGAAGCGACCGGAGATACCGAGGCGGCAAAAAAACATATCCGCGCCGCCGCGGCTGCCGATCCGAGCCAATTACCGATCAGCGGTTACATGCACGATGTAGCCGTCGTGCATGAGCGGTTATTTGAAGAGAAAAAATAACCAAACACGTCCGGCTCGCTTACCGTTACTACAGCCCGCGTAGCGTTCCCGTGCTGTTGCCGAAACTCTCGATCTCAACTCCCATCGCCTGAGCTTGCGACAGCCACAGGTTGGCGACGGCTCGGTCTTTATCTTCCGGTTTGAAGTTGAGCACGCGGCCGGTCTTGATGGCACCGGCGGCTCCGCCGGTCATCACGAGCGGGCATTTGCGGTAGTCGTGAATGTGCCCGTCGAACATGTTCGAGCCGATCATGATCATGCTCGAATCAAGAATGCTCTGGCCGCCTTCGTCGACTTCGTCCAGCTTCTTTAAGAGGTAGGCGTACTGTTTGACGTGCCATTCGTTGACGATCTGGTAATCTTTTTTCGCATCGGGCTTGTTGCCGTGGTGCGAAATCCCGTGCAGCGCCTCGCCTCGAATGCCCGGAATGAAGTTATAGCGAATATTGTAAGACACATCGGCCGCCATTAAGAGCGTCGCAAGCCGCGTCTTGTCGGTCTGAAATGCCAGCGCCATGATGTCGAGCATCAGCCGGACATGCGTCGGGAGGTCAAAGTCGAGGCCATCCTTCGGTGCATCCATATCGGGCTCCGAGAGCGTCGGCTGCCACTCGTCGACCGACCTTGGTTGGCTGATCCTCTCGATCCGCTTTTCCACGTCGCGGACTGAGGTCATAAAATCGTCCAACTTCTTGCGGTCCTGCAGGCCGAGTTGTCTCTCGAGCTGTTTCGATTGGCCGAGGACGACATCGAGCACGCTCGTATCGCGCATCAGCATCTGCGTGTTGAACAGCCGATCGAATGCCTGACGCGGCACGACTTCCGGAGCGACGGGCGTGCCTTTCTTTCGCCAGGAGATCGTCGATTTCGCTGACGTACTTCCGGTGGAACCCGCTTCGGGCGGCTCAATCCCGAGATTAATCGCGGGGATCGCCGTTTGCTGACCAATGACATCGGCCATCAGTTGATCGATCGTCTGGCCGGTCTCGCCCTGATCGTCGAGCGAAGCCGAGCCGGCGAGAAAGTTGGTGAAATAGGTGTGACCGGCCCCCGGCGTTGAGCCCGGTACAAGGTTCAGGCCTTCGAAGGCGACGAGCTTATTCTTGTACTCGTTCAAAGGACTAAGCGTCTTTGAAAGTTCCAGCCCGGAAGATGTCTCTTCCGCCCACCAGTCCTCCGGGTTCACGCCGTTGGACATCATGAGGTAGGCCCACCGCTTCGGCGGAGCGAACTTCTCGGCAGCCCGTCCGCCCTTCGCCCAAGCGAGACTCGGCAGCCAAGGCAGTGCGAGTGATGCTCCGAGACCTTGAAGAGCGAAGCGTCGCGTGATTTGTTCTTGCTGAATCATATTACTGCTTGGATTTGAAGCCATATAAGCCCGAGGCGTTAGCCGTCGGGACGATGAAATGTCGAAGATGAAATATCTTTAATGGGTGCCGGGGGCGTGTCGCCCCCGCAGGGTGATGTCCGCTTTGTTATTGCACGGTCGCCACTCAACCTTTTCGAATATCAGATTGCCCAGCCGGTGCAATGAGTGAATGAGCTTTGAGATGCGGGGGCGACACGCCCCCGGCACCCGTTAAATCGTGCTTAGTTATTACCAGCCAAGTCTTTCGAAGTTGCATCGCGTCGGTAGCGGAACTGCCGGCTGAGGATGATCGCTTCGATCGCTCGGGCCGGTTTGCCCCTGTTTGCTTTCAAAGTGGCAACCATCTTTTGAATTAAGGTTTTATCGGTAATCAGCAGGTTACGCCCCAGCGAATACGCCAACAGCTTCTTGGAAAACTGCCGGTAGAAGCGGTCCTGCTCCGACTCGAGATACTGCCGCAGTCCGCCGAGACCATCGATCTCGCGTCCATCTTGCAACCGGGACTCGTCGATGACTGGATTACCGGCGTTATAATTGTCCCGCCAACGTCCGATGGGATCAAAGTGTTCCAGCACCACGCCGGGCGGGTCGATCTTGTCATGGCAGGTCGCGCAAATCTGACTCGCGCGGTGCTCGGCCAATTGCTCGGCGATCGTGCGGCCCTTGTCGTCGGTCTCGTCCATCGAGATCATCTCGACGTCGGGTGGTGGCTCGGGCATCGGATTGCCGAGCACCGTTTTGTAGAGCCACGCCCCGCGAAGGACCGGGCTGGTTCGCAGTGCCGTCGACGTTCGCGTTAAGACCGCCCCCATTCCGAATAAGCCACCGCGTCGGCTCTTCAGGTCTTGAGGAATATTTACTTTCTGGAGCCGATCACCCTTCACCTTCGGCAAGCCGTAAAACTCGGCGAGCTTGCCGTTCGCGTAGGTGTAGTCGGAATCGATCAGGTTCGTGATCGAAGCATCATTTTTAAACATGTCATGCATGAAGCGGACGACTTCTTCATACATCGCCTCGCGGAGTGCTTGATCATATTCGGGAAATCGTTCGGGATTGGGTCGGGTGTGGCGATCGAAGTCGGCATAGCCGAGCCATTGCCCGGCGAAATCGGTCGCGAGTGCCTCGGACTTGTCGTCCTTAAGCATCCTGCGGACCTGCTTCTTTAACTCGTCGTCGCTTTTTAAGCGTCCGGCTCGTGCCAGCTCTAAAAGCTCTTCATCGGGAGCGGCTGCCCAAAGAACGAACGCCAATCGGTTAGCCAACGCCAGATCGCTCAACGGCTTCGGGTTCGCACCGGGACCACCGGCGATCGAAGACGGTCGGAACAGGAAGTCGGGCGAGATCATGACCGCTTTGAGCGACTGCTTGACGGCCGCATCGAACGACCCGCCGATGGCTCGCTCCGCCTGATAGGCCACGAGCAGCCGATCGACTTCTGTACTGCTTACCTCTCGCCGCCAGGCGTCTTCGGCAAATTCTGCGACGATCGGCCGGGCCTGGCCCTCCAACTTCGCTTCAAAGGCTTCAACCTCGCCTAACAGCTTCTCGTAATCGCGACGCTGCGCGTACGACATCTTTTTAAAGTCTTCTTCGGTCGCGCGATCGCCCTCGACCGCCGAAGGCCGCCCGTTATCAACGAGCAAGGCCCGCAGTTCTTGCAGCGGAATCTGAGCAGCCCATTCAAGATCAAGTTCAAGCGAGTCGATCCGCTTCGAAAGGTCCGAACCAGCCGCCGCACGCAATTGGTTCATCGACAGGAACCGCGGCTTGGTCGGGTTGCCGCCGATGATCTCATCCAGCCGACTTTGCCGGGTCGTGCTGACGACCTTGCCGTCTTCGATTTTCACGTTCGGCCAAGTGGCGACGTCGAGATAACGGATCGGAAACTTTTCGAACTGCGAGAAAGCGAGGTAAGGCTGGTTGGTTCGCACCGGCTTGCCGGGGACACCGAAGTACTTGCGGACCTCGACAAGATCTTCGAGGGCTTTGAAGTTGAAGCCGACGCCCAGCAGGTTCTCGCCTTCTTTAAAGACGAGGTCCTGCTTCGAAGGCGGCCTCGTCGAGAAGAACGGTTGGCAGCGTCCGTTCGGATTGAGTTTCTCGTCGAGCTTCGCATTGGCACGGATCGCCGTGCAACCTTTCGGGACAGGAACCTTAAATGTTACAGGGAGTTCGACGATCGCTTCGTCCTTGCCGACCTTAACACCGCGAATCCCCTTCCCCCATTCAAACTTCCTCCCATCGACGGAAACAAGTTCTGGCCAATGCTTATTCCAGCGGTCGCCGAGATCGCCCGATTTATTAAATCGAAATTCAGTACTTTTAATGATCGCATACTGCGTACCGCGCGGCTTGCCACCGGTGTTAATCGTAAACCAGATATCAGACCCCTTCTTCACCGACGCCTTGCGATTGCCGAAGAAATCGACTTGCTTCTCCTGCTCGTCCCCGCCGGTGCGAACATTTTCCATCATCGTGTAAGGTTCAGCGACCTCTTCGCAAATTTTGCGGGCATCTTTGTCGGAGATTCCGCCCGGTGGCGGCAATTCATACCAGTCGCCGAAAAACTCTTTGCGGAACTCATCGTAGCGCTTGTCGCCGAGGTCCATTGAACCGAGGAATTCATACCAGTTGGCGAGAACCGGCCCCGCGATCGGCGGGTCGAGTGTCGGACCGAGTTTGCTAAAATCTTCAGGGCCGCTCTTGTTGGGGCTGTGATGATGTTTCCAGAGTGCGAACAGCACATCGGCATTGGTCCACTTCCTACGCCGGTCACCGGCGCCGTAGCCGAAGATGTCGTTGTCGGAACGTCGCAGCGCCGACGTCCAGTCGTTGACGAGATAAGTCCGTAGTTGTGCCGGCGTCCCCAGCGCCGGGACGGGTGAACCTTCCCAAGAAATACCAGTCGCCGGCGTAACCTTCGCGTGGCTCAGCACATAGTTCGCGGCGTCGAGATACTTCTCGATCTGCCCCGCGGTGACGGCTTGTTCGAAGCCGACGTTCAGGAAGCCTTCGCCTCCCTGCGGATCGGTCGGCAGGTACTTTGAAGCGTCGATCACTTCGCCGGTCAGTTGCTCGATGACCCGGTCGTACTCGTTGTGGTTGAGCCGCGGCATCACCACGATGCCCGGGTCGTCCGGCTGCAGATCCTGCACGTCGATAATGACGCGTTCGAGATAGGTGACGACCTTGGTCCGCTCGTCATCGGTCGGTTGGGCGGCCTTGCCGGGGGGCATGGAGCCGCTCTCGATCTGATGAAGGATCGCCTCGATCGATTCATCGTCACGCAGGACCCGCTCGGAAGCGACTGATTCGAGGTCAACGCCGGTTGCCAACACACCCTCGTCCGCGTCGTGGCACGAGACGCAGTATTTCGCCACGAACGGGCCGAAGTCGTGGTAGAAATCGGGGCGACCCGCCGTGGAGACGCCCGCTGCCGAAAGCAGGAGCGTGAAACCGGTCAGCAGTCGAGCGGCAGTTCGTATTGGCATGGGCAGGACAGGTTGCAGGTGGGAATTCGTTCGACTTGAGCAGGTCGCCCACGCCGTCGCGTATTCGGCATCGCGATCCGCGAAGGGTCACGCGGACAGAACGCGACCCATCAAATTATCTGCATGTCGACGGAGATTCTGCCGCCCCAAAATCACCCACCCCGAAGATGATCGACATAAGCGCATTCTGAGAATGATGTTACGGTAAATCGATGACGCCGCTCCAACCAGAAATTACGGAGTGAAGTCGCTGTCGGATTCGAGCGATGTGCAGAATTCCGCCAGCAGGTTGGCCGCGGCGTCGAGATCGGCCGGCGAGATCATTTCGACCGGGCTGTGCATGTAGCGGTTGGGAATGCCGATCACCCCGGTCGCCGGGCCCCCGCGGGTGAGCTGCAGGGCGTTAGCATCGTTGCTGGCGGGCCGGTTCAGGGCCGCCACTTGATAGGGGATGTCCTGCTCAGATGCGCCGCTGGTCAGTCGCTCGAACAGGACCGAATTGACGTTCGCCCCGCGGAATACGACCGGGCCGGCTCCGAGTCGGATGTCGCCGAGTTCGTTCGGATCGACCGTTGGTGTGTCGGTCGCGTGGGTCACGTCGATCGCGATCGCGACGTGCGGGTCGATCCGGTAGGCACTGGTTCTGGCTCCGCGGAGGCCGATCTCTTCCTGCACGGTCGAGACCGCGAAGACCGATGCCTCGCAGCCCTGTTCTTTCGCCCGACGTGCCGCTTGAATCGCGACCCAGACGCCGACGCGGTCGTCCATGGCGGGGCCGGAGAGGAACCCGTTTCGCATTTTGCGGGGGCCGAGCCGCAGGGTCACGGGGTCGCCGATCGAGACGACCTCTTCGGCATCGGCCTTGTCATTCGCGCCGATATCGACCCACAGGTCTTTGACTTCGGGCACCTGCTTGCGCTCGTCTTGCGACAACAGGTGAATCGCTTTGCGGGCGATGACGCCGGGGACTCCGCCGGAATTTGTCCAGACATCCATCGCTTGACCGATCAGCGTCTGCACGTCCCACCCGCCGACCGGTCCGGCACGAAGGAAACCTTTGTCGTCAATGTGCTTGACGACGAGCCCGATTTGATCGCAGTGCCCGGCGAGCATGACCCGGCGCGACTCATTCGTCCCACAGCGGACCGTGACGTTGCCGTGCCAGTCGGTCGAGACATCATCGGCGAAGGTCTCGGCGTATTCGCGGACGACCTCCTGAATCATTTCCTCGTATCCCGAGGTGCCGGGGGTGTTGAGTAGCTGATCGAGAAAAGCTTCTTCGGCGGAATTCATTCCGGACTCGCTCACAAACGGAAATCAGTTTTGACCAATCTCTCTCCATCATGACGAATCTGAGGGAATTCGGCGAATCGAGCAATTTCCACCCCGACATATCAGAAAAAATGATTATGTTGTCGGTGGTCGCTTCAGGATGGATGGCGACTATTTGTTTCGTAAAACCGCGTGGATGGAGATGTGCGGCATGACAGATACCCTTGAACCGAAGTCGTTAGTCGAAGACATCGAACGGCACGTTCGGCTTCGTACCGGCAGTGAAATTCAGCAACTGCGAATCACCGTCGACGAAGAGCGCGTGGTCCTCGAAGGCTGCACCACGACGTTCTACAACAAGCAACTGGCCGGCCACGCCGCCCATAAGGGCCTGCAAGGTCGCTCGCTCGCCAATAACATCTGCGTCAACTGACCGCTGACGAACCGACGGCAACCACGAATAGTGCCAGACAATGTTCGTGTCAGTGGAGGTGGCCGATGCGCAACGCACGGCCATTGCTGACCCGACCGGCAGATTTTCAGTCGAGATAGCCGTGCTTCTCGAGAAATTCGTCGGTCCTCTTGAGCACATCTTCGGTGAGGTAGACGCCGTAAGGCCCGTCCTCTTCGCCGAGTAAGTGCTTCTTCCCCTCAATTGGCACGAGGGTGAAATCGTTCCCGAGCCGGGTCGTCTTCTTCCGAAAGTGGAGGACGACCCAGTAGGGGACGGTGTCGTCTTCGGTTCCGTGAAAGGCGATGGTCGGCGGCACTCCCGCCTTCAAATTGTGATGCGGGGAAATCGACCAGATCTCGTTCCGGCGTTTGGCCAAAATGCGATCGACCCACTGCTCCAACGTATTGAAGTTGCTGGAGTAGAGAATCAAAAGATTGGCCGCCGGGTCGACGGAGAGGTCATCCGACTTCTCGTTCAACTTATCGAGCAGCACCGTCGCCATGGCGAGCTGCCCTCCCGCCGAGCGACCGGCCACGGCGATGCGGTCCGGATCGACGCCGAACTTCGTCGCATTGGCTCGCAGCCATCGCATCGCCGACCGCGCATCGAGCGTACTCTCGACCGGCGTGATGTCCGGATGCGGATAGCTGCCGTCTTCTTTAATGGAGAGGCGATACTCGAACGCCAGGACGACCAGCCCCTTCTCCGCATACCGCCGGCAGGCCGCATGATAATCCGCGGGCTTACCGAAGACCCACCCGCCCCCGTGAAAGAACACAATCGCGGGTCGTCCGCCCGACGGCGCTTTTCCGGTTGGTTCGAACACATCGACGGTTAACTCACGATCGCCGACTGTTTTGTAAGTGTGTCGGCTGGGTGCCGGATGTTCGTCTGCCATCGCGGCGAACTGAACGGCAGCGGTCAAAATCAATGCGATCGCCGCGGCCAAAAAGTCAGTGGTGTTGGTCATGTTATTTTCTAGGTTTAGTTGAAGTTAAGTGCGGCCTTGGGATGAATAAGCACTGCTTTGCGATCTGTACTCGGAAAAGTGCGTGCTGCCTCCGATTGCCCAGCAGATTCCAGGATGAATTCTCGTGAGATGTGGCTTCAAGCCTGCTTGCAGCGAGAATCGAAAGATAAGCGGAACCCGACAGTCGCTTCCCGCGTCAAATCCGTGGCCCCTCACCTTAATAACAGAATCGCAATGATATTAACCGAAATTCAAGTCGCTATGTTGTTCACCGCAGCGTCCGTAGCAATTTCTGCTGGCATGGCCATCGCCGAAGTCCCCGAAGACTGGCAGAAGCATGACGCGGGCGGAAAGTTTTCGTTTCACGCGCCTCCCGACCTCAAAGAGCAGCCGGTACAGGGGATCGACTCGTTCGTCGGTCGTTACAACGGCAAGGAGATGACCCTTTCCTTTGACTACGGCTGGTATTCGAATGCGCTCGACGGCGAGGGGTACGAGGGAAAATGGACGAAGATCGACGGCCGACGGGCGTGGATCGCGGCAAAGGGTGAGACGATCGGCGTCCACTTTCCCAAGGTCGAAGGCATGATCCGCCTGACGATGTTCGTTCAACGAACCGGGGCCGATGCCGATACGGTGAAGACCATCTTCAAGTCGATCCGTTTTGGTGAGCAAGCGGACGCGGAATGAGGCTACGCTCGTCCCGCCCGATCGAACCAGCGATCGCCGCAATCCACCTCTCGTGTGCCATCACGTGAACTGGTGCCATCACATGAACACGGCGTCGGTCAGAATACCGACAGTTCACCCAAGACGGGTAGAATCCTCACCACAATTCGCTCCGAATCGCGCTGATTGACGCGTTTTGCTCCCACATGCGCGCATACCGAACCATTTCTGGTAATTCAGCCGCAGGTCGCGTCCCGCCAGGCTGTTATGATGCGATCGAAAACCGAAGTGCAGATTCTGTCGAACATTTCAGTTACCATCGTGATAGAGCCGGGGCATGTCTGATCTCATCAGTAGTAGTGACAACGAAATCATGTCGATCGAAACGACCGATCGTGAGAACGGCGAACAGATTCCGACGCAGGTGGCGTCGAATCCTTCTCAGATCAGCAAGGAAGTCGCTGATCGAATCGCCGAATTGATCACAGAGCGCGCTGCCGAGGGCAAACAAGCTGTGCTCGGCCTTGCGACCGGATCAACGCCGGTCGGCGTCTACTCAGAACTCGTGCGGCTCCATCGCGATGAGGGCCTTTCGTTTCAAAACGTTGTCACGTTTAACCTCGACGAATACTTCCCGATGCTGCCGGACGAACTGCAAAGTTACGTGCGGTTCATGCGCGAGCATCTGTTCGATCACATTGATATCGATCCGGCCAACGTCCATATCCCGGACGGAACGCTGGCTGTCGAGCAGGTTCCCGACTATTGCCGCCAGTATGAGCTAAAGATCGAAGAGGCGGGCGGGATCGATATTCAGTTGCTCGGCATCGGTCGCACAGGGCATATCGGCTTCAACGAACCCGGGTCGGGTCGATCAACTCTCACCCGGCTGATCACGCTCGATCGCGTCACGCGGGTCGATGCGGCGAGCGACTTCTTCGGGGCCGAACACGTGCCCCGCCGCGCGATTACGATGGGCGTCGGCACCGTGCTCGGAGCGCGGGAAGTCATCATGATCGCGTTCGGCGAGGGGAAGTCGCAGATCGTCGCGAAGGCGATCGAGGGGCCGATTACACCGGCCATCCCCGCGACGTTCCTGCAGGAGCACCCGAACGCGAGAGTCTATCTGGACGAAGCCGCCGCCGCCGCACTGACGCGAAGTCGCTCGCCATGGCTGACAGGGGCGGTCGAGTGGGAGCCGTCGATCGTTCGCAAAGCAGTCATCTGGCTGGCCGGCGAGGTCGAGAAAGCGATCCTGAAATTAACGGATGAGGACTATAACGAACACGGCTTACAGAGTCTGCTGGCCGAGCACGGCCCGGCTTACGACATCAACCTTCGGGTCTTCCGAAGCCTGCAGGAGACGATCTCCGGCTGGCCGGGTGGCAAACGCCCCGATGCGCGGCAGCCGGGAGACCGGCGACGACGTTTTGAAGACATCTATCCGAAACGGGCCTTAATTTTCTCACCCCATCCGGATGACGACGTCATTTCAATGGGTGGCACCTTAATTCGCCTGGCCGATCAGGGACACGAAGTTCACGTCGCTTATCAAACCTCGGGTAATATCGCCGTCTTCGATGACGACGTGATCCGCTTCGCCGACTTCGTCGGTGACCTGTGCCGCACATTCGAAGTCGATGCCCATCGGGTCGCGGCTTTAGAGTCGCACGTCGAAGAATTTCTTCGCAATAAGCAGCCGGGCCAAGTCGATAGTGCTGAGATTCAAAAGGTCAAAGGGCTGATCCGTCGCTCCGAAGCGAAAGCCGCCACACGATACTGCGGCGTTCCGGAGGAACGGCTGCACTTCTTGGACCTTCCCTTTTATGAAACCGGGCGAGTGAAAAAGAAGCCGCTCGGTCCCGAAGACCTCTCCATCACCGTCGACCTGTTACGCGGCATCGAGCCGCATCAAATCTATGCGGCCGGGGACCTGTCCGATCCGCATGGCACGCACCGCACCTGTCTGGCGGCGGTCCTGCGGGCTTGCGAAGAAGTCAAAGGCGACGAGTGGTTTCAGCAGTGCGAAGTGTGGCTGTACCGCGGAGCCTGGCAGGAATGGGCACCCCATGAAATCGAAATGGCCGTTCCCTTGAGCCCGGACGAAGTGGAACGAAAACGAGTCGCGATCTTTAAGCATGAGTCGCAAAAAGATAAGGCCCTGTTTCCCGGACCGGACCGCAGAGAATTCTGGCAGCGGGCCGAACAACGAAATGCCGAGACAGCCCAAACCTTCGACCGACTCGGGTTGGCTGAATTTGAAGCCATTGAAGGCTTCGTTCGCTGGAAAGGCGATGTCATCTAGCGATGCATTTATCTTTTTCAATTATTTTTCGCCGGCGAATCAATCGTATTGATCTCTAAAGTGGCAAAACGGATTGGTCTTTCGACCGGAACTCTCAGGTGAGATGACGACAGATGGCGGACGGGAACTTTCGAGTCTTATGCGTCGGCGCCGGGCACATGGGGCGATCGCATGCCTTGGCGTATCACGCGCTTGATAATTGTCAGATCGTCGGGCTGTGCACACGCTCGGCCGAATCGCGAGAGGGATTACTCTCTGAGCTCAACGAATCGATCCCGGGCTTCGATTCCTTCAAAGAGGCGCTCGCTACGACGAACCCGGATATTGTGTCGATCTCCAGCTACACCGAAACCCATTTCGACTACGCGAAAGCGGCGTTGGAGGCCGGTTGTCACGTCTTCGTCGAGAAGCCGCTGGCCGAGTCGGTCGAGCAAGCTGTCGCGTTGGTCGATCTCGCTCAGGACCGCGGCCTTAAGATGGTCGTCGGATATATCCTCCGGCACAATCCGGCATGGCGGCAATTTATTGAAGTCGCAAAAACGCTCGGCAAGCCGCTCGTAATGCGGATGAACTTGAACCAGCAATCGAGCGGCTCGAACTGGGAAACGCACAAGAATTTAATGTCGTCCGTCTCGCCGATCGTCGATTGCGGCGTGCATTACGTCGACGTGATGTGCCAGATGACCGGCGCGAAACCGGTGCGGGTCTCAGGCATTGGAGCCCGCCTGACTGAGGAGTTGCCGGCAGGAAAAATCAACTACGGCCACTTGCAGGTCACCTTCGATGATGGCTCCGTCGGCTGGTACGAAGCGGGCTGGGGGCCGATGATGAGTGAAACAGCCTTTTTCGTTAAAGACGTGGTCGGACCGCGCGGCTCTGTCTCGATTAACGCAACGAAGGCGGCTGATGTCGGAAGTAGTGCCGATGTCGACTCCCACACGCAGACCGAGGCATTGCTGATCCACCAAGCGGACTTAAGAGACGATGGTAGTTTTGCATCACCGGATGAAATTTTGCAGATTGAAGACGAACCGGATCACGATGAACTTTGCCGCCGCGAACAGCAGTTTCTCGTGGATGCGATCCAGAACAATGTCGACCTTTCGGATCACCTCGCCGACGCGGTCAATTCCATGCGGATCGTCGAAGCAGCCGATCGCTCATTTCGCGAAGGGCGAACAGTTGATTTACAGTCATAATGTCGAGCCGCACAGAGTTGCCGGACAAAGATGAAAGCACTTGTTAAAAAACATGCCGAGCCGGGGCTTTGGCTCGAAGACGTCCCCGAACCGAAAATCGGTATTAACGACGTCCTGATTAAGGTCGATCGCACCGGTGTATGCGGGACTGATCTTCATATTTACAATTGGGACGATTGGGCAAAAAAAACGATTCCGGTCCCAATGGTCGTGGGTCACGAATTCGTCGGCGATGTCGTCGAAGTTGGTTCGAACGTGAATGACTTTCACCCCGGGGAAGTCGTCAGCGGTGAGGGCCACGTCGTCTGCGGGCGCTGCCGCAACTGCCTTGCCGGGCGACGTCATCTTTGCGCTCATACTGAGGGAGTCGGAGTCAACCGGCCGGGGGCGTTCGCGGAGTACGTCTCGCTACCTATGTCAAATGTCTGGCATCATGCGGACGATATCGACCGCGATGTTGCGTCAATCTTCGATCCGTTCGGGAATGCGGTCCACACGGCGCTATCGTTTCCGGTGCTGGGCGAAGACGTCTTAATTACGGGTGCCGGACCGATCGGCTGCATGGCGGCCGCAGTCGTGCGATACGCCGGGGCGCGGTACGTGGTCGTCACCGATGTGAATGATTGGCGGCTCGAGTTGGCCCAACGAATGGGGGCCACGCGAACGATTAATGTGAAGCAGGAACGAATTGCCGATATCCAAACCGAACTGGGCATGAAAGAGGGGTTCGACGTCGGACTGGAGATGTCAGGCAATCCGTCCGCCTTCCGGGAAATGCTGGCGAACACCTGTCACGGCGGCAAAATCGCGATGCTCGGTATTCCCTCTGAAGAAATCGCGATCGACTGGAATGAAGTCGTGTTTAACATGCTCACGATTAAGGGTATTTACGGCCGAGAAATGTACGAGACGTGGTACGCCATGACCGTAATGCTTCAGGGCGGGCTCAATATTTCCCCGGTCATCACCCACCGACTCGACTACACCGAATACGAGCAGGCGTTCAAACTAATGAATTCCGGGCAAAGCGGTAAGGTCATCTTAAAATGGTAGTAGCGCGCAAAAGTGCCCTGCCTGATGAAACAACTCAAAGCCACGAATGATTTCATCTTAATAGCAAAGAGAATACCGCGCGCACAGATTTCTCACTTACGGAGTCAATACGCACGATCCGTCGGGAGTCCCAATATTCACATAACTTCTGGCGAAGATCGCCGCCCCGCGAACACCGGCGGCGTTGCCTAACGCAGAGAATTCAACTTCTGTCGATTCGGCAATTTGGTCGAGCGAAAACTGACGAAGCGTTTGCCGAATATCGTTCAGAAAACTGCGGCCCAGTTCCGTCTTCGTCCCGCCGAAATTCATTCCCCCGCCGAGCACGACATGATCGGGGTCAATAACATGACAGATCTGGGAGATGCCGACGCCGAGATAGAATGCCGTTTGTTTGATAATCAATTGACTAAGCGGATCGCCCGCCTCCGCTTCTTCCGCAATGACTTTCGGCGTGAGTGGCTCCAGCAATGTTCTGGCGTGAAGAGTTGATGCTTCGCCGGCGGCGAGTTGATCATCGGTACGTTTCACGACTCCGCGGGCCCCCGCGTAGGCTTCAAGATGCCCAACCCGACCGCAGCCGCAGGAGCGAGCACCCACCGAATGATCAATCACCATGTGACCGACCTCCGCGCCGCAGCCGTGACTGCCAGTCACGGGACGGCCATCAATGACGATGCCTCCACCGATTCCGGTGCCGAGCGTTAATAAGACAAGCGAGTTGGTTTCTTTAAGTTCACGGTGTTGAAATTCAGCCAAAGCAGCAGCGCTTGCATCGTTAACAAGGACGACCGTTGAACCGATCACGTGAGACAGGTCCGCGTAAAGGTTGCGGTTCTCCCACTGCGGCAGATTGGCAGCCTGCTTAACAAGTCCAGTTTGCTTGTCGAACACCCCCGGCGCAGCAACTCCCACAGCCAGCGGTCGATTCGGCGAAGCACCGTCGTAACACATGAATTGCTGAACGCGATCAGCGAGAATATCGCACGCTGTGCCCGGGTGGCGGATCGAGTCCGTCTCGATGGTTTCTTCCGCGATCAAATTAAGATCGCCGCAGAATAGTCCCAGCTTCGTGACCGTTCCGCCAATGTCGATTCCCAAATACACGCCGATCACATCCTCTCTATAGTTGCCGGAACACTTTAATCGTACCCGGTGAACAGAACAAATCTCAACACCGATTCGCTGATGTTAATACACGATGTGCGCCAGCGAGGACGGAAGCGTTGCTGATGCCGGGTGCATATCTGCGGAATTCTCTGAAAACTGAATAGTCTGATCAATCTTCTTTGCCGATCGGTTGTTCTTCAGATGGAATGGCCAGGGTACGACATTGCGCGAACTTGCACTGTGATTGCAGAACTGTGTCTCACTCTTATTGTTTTGCAAGTAAATAGTATCCCACCAGTACCATGTGTGCGGAGTTTCGATAGACTTGATGGGTCTCAAGAATTGGCTCGGCTGCCATGCGCCGCACCGAGTTTACGATCGCGTCGTCATGGCCCGATGGGGCAGCCTGTGATGGTGAAACCGACATTTGAAAAACTCATTCCGACGATCGGGTCGTCGTTTCGCTGTTTCGATCGCACCGGCCTGAATTTGCCGTCGCGGTGGCATCGCCATCCGGAAATTGAACTGACCTACGTCGACCGCGGCACCGGAACGAGGTTGGTCGGCGATAACATCGACAGCTACCGCGACCATGACCTCGTGCTGATCGGTTCCGATCTGCCTCACACATGGCAGAGCGACCAATATCTCGGTCGCAAATACGATCGGCACTCGGCAATCGTCATTCAATTTCACCCCGACTTTCTCGGCGAACAATTCTTCGAACTGCCCGAGTTCGAAGCCATTTCAATGATGCTTACGTCAGCGCGACGTGGGTTGTGGTTTCCTGCCGAAGTCGGGGAACAGATTGGCGCCGTGATGACAAGAATGACAATCGAACCACCGGTTCTAAGACTCATTCATCTCTTGGAAGTGCTTTCAGAACTTTCAAGTTGCCCGTCGGCCGAACCGCTCTCTTCGCAAGGGTTCGCGCCGAGTCTGACCTCCGCCTCTGAAACGCGAACCGAGAAGGTCTGTCATTATATCTCTCAGCATTTCCGCAATCCCAACCTATCGCACGAAGAGCTGGCAAGTCACGCCTGCATGAATCCTTCGGCGTTTAGCCGCTTCTTTAAACAGTCGACCGGAAAGACACTGACCGAATATTTAAATGAATTAAGAATCGGCCTCGCGTGTCGCTTGCTGATGGACTCGGACATGAGCATTCTCGACGTCAGCCTCGAGGCGGGTTTCGCCAACGTCTCATATTTTAATCGTCGATTCCGAGAATCGAGAGGGATGACGCCCCGCGAGTACCGTCGCCGATATACCGAAGCGACAGAGACCTCCAATACTTAAGAGGCATGCAGGCAGAATTTATTCGAACACCTTTCTTGAAGGCCGTCGTTCATGGAGTCGGAACTTAATGCCAAGAATGATGAATCGATCCCGGAGCCGACCGATGCGGGACACATTGACGGGAGCGACTTGATTCGGGTCGGACTGGTTGGTTGCGGAGGACGTGGCAGTGGCGCAGCACTGCAGGCGCTTAATACCGAGGGCCCGGTTCAACTGGTTGCGATGGCGGACCTGTTTGAGGATCGTTTGAACTCAGCGGTAAAGCACCTCGGGGCGAGGATGGCTACCCGTCCGGAGCGGTTCGACGTGCCGCCGGAACGACAGTTTTCGGGCTTCGACGGAATCGACCGCGTTCTCGAATGCGACGTCGACGTCGTGCTGCTGACGACCCCGCCAGGTTTCCGTCCCGAGCACTTCGAGAAAGCCGTCGCCGCGAAGAAACATATCTTTATGGAGAAACCGGTCGCAACCGACATCTTCGGAATTAAGCGGGTTATGACCGCCGCGCAGAAAGCCAAGAAGCATCAACTAAGAATCGGCGTCGGCTTTCAGCAACGACATCACCCGTCTTATATCGAAGCGGCAAAGAGGCTTCGCGACGGCGTTATCGGTCGACCGCTTTTCTGGAAAGCCTATTACAATTCGTTCGGCGTCTGGGAACCCCGCCGCACCCGTCAACAATGCAGAAACGAACTCGAGTACCAGCAGCGCAATTGGTATTACTACACTTGGCTCTCCGGGGATCATTTGGTCGAGCAGCACATCCATCAAATTGATGCGGTCTGCTGGTTTCAAGGGGCCTACCCCGAACGGGCACGTGGTATGGGCGGTCGACAGGTTCGGACGGCACCGAGGTACGGCCAGATTTACGATCACTTCAACATCGACTATGAATTCGCCGACGGCACGCACTATATCTCCCAATGTCGGCACAATCCGTCGACCTGGACGAAAGTGGGAACCGCTTGCCAAGGAACTAACGGCTCGTTTGAAACTGTGCGCTACAGAGAATGCCGTTTCTTCACTAACGGAAAAAAGTCGCGAGTAAAGAGCGTTGCGAACGCGTATCAATTGGAGCATGACGCGCTCTTCGCAGCGATTCGTGACAATCGATTGCATCATGAGATTGAATACGGCGCCCAAAGCACGCTGACGGCGATTCTCGGGCGAATGGCGGCGTACACAGGTCGCGAACTGTCTATCCGAGATGTCCTTGCCTCTGAGGAGCAACTTGTGCCGAATACGGTCGATTGGTCGACCGATCCTCCGATCGCCCCCGACGAACAGGGACGCTACCCCGTCCCGATGCCCGGGATTTACCACATCTAAATGCGGCGGCTTTGATATATGTGGTCTTAATACCAGCCAGAGGCGCGAGCGGCTGGTCGATCAACCAGTGATTGTCCCGACGGCTTGCGCCTCGGGCTTGTCTATTAAATGCTTCGCAACCACTTCTAATCGGCTTGTTTTTTGACGAGTTTCAGATACCGCATATCCATCACACTGGTGTTGGCCACCTGCTCGGCTTGCAGCGTGAGCTTGGTCTCACCGCGACTGAGTTTGAGTTCGCCCATGCGAAGCGGCCGAAAGTCTTTGTGGTAGGTATTTTTGCGAGGGAACCGATCTTCTTTGTGACCAATTAAGGCCGGATCAAAAGCCTCGGTCACCTCGGCCGATGTGCGAGATTTTCCATCAGTCAGCGTGACGACCGAGCCGAGTTGGGACTCCGGGCACGTGTAAAAGAGAGTGGCTTCGTAGGTTCCGGAATTAATCACATCGACGTTCCATACGATGCGGTCCTTCGGAGAGGTCCAATCAGTCATGTAAGACGAGTTCGGCCAGCGGTTGCTTCTGCGGACATGGCCGTGCGGGGTCGCATCGCGGGCGGGCAGCCAGGTGGTGTCGCGATAGCCGACAGTAAAGGGCCGGGGCGTTCGATCAATTTCTGTGAGCACTTCCGTCCGCCATTTTTCTGCGGCGACTTTCAAGCGTGTTGCTTGCTCCGGCTCTTGATCAGCGATGTTATTGCGTTGTCCGAAATCGTTACGCATGTCGAACAATCGTCCGCGATCGTCGAGCCGATAATGCTGACTCCGCACACTGACTTTTCCCGCCCAGTGCGAGTAGACGAGACGCTCCGGCCAATCGGGTTGATCGGATCGCAAGAGGGGAGCAAGGCTAACCCCATCGAGCGGCTTTTCTGCTAAGATTTCAACTCCGGCGAGATCAGCCAACGTGGGGAACAAGTCAATGGCTGAGGCGATTTCATTAATGCTTCTGCCCGCGGGCAGCCGGTCATCCCATCGGATAAAGAGTGGGACCCGAACGCCTCCTTCATCGGTCGACGCTTTCCTCCCTTTCATGCCGCCGTTCCAACGGTAGGAGTTCGGGCCATTGTCCGAAAGGTAGACGACGATCGTGTTGCCACTGAGGTCGAGTTGCTCGAGCGTTTTAAGGACGCGTCCGACATTAAAATCGATGTTTTCACACATCGCGAGCGCTGCCTTCGTGAAAAGGTCTTTCTCTTTCTGCGGATCGCGATGCCGCATCGTGAGTTTTTTATCCTTAAAACGGTCGAAGTATTCGTCCGGCACCTGCATCGGGGCGTGCGGCGTGCAGTAGGGGAGATAGCAAACGAAGGGGCGGTCGCGGTTGTCTTCAATAAATTTAATCGCTTCGGACGTAAAGTCGTCGGTCACGTACCCATCACCCCGCACCATTTTGCCGTTCCGCTCAAGAGGCGGGCTGAAATAGTGTCCCCAATGTCCCGAGCAAAAGCCGTAGAACTCGTTGAAGCCGCGGTCATTCGGATGATAGGGCGGTTGAGATCCGTTGTGCCATTTGCCGAACGCTCCGGAGCGATAGCCTGCCGCTTGAAAGGACTCGCCGAGCGTGTGCTCGTCAAGGTCGAGTCTCTCGGCACCTTCGGACGTATCGTAGACGTTGCCGCGCGGATGATAACGGCCGGTCAGCAGTTCGGCCCGCGTCGGTGAGCAGACCGGGCAGACGTAGAAGTACTCGAGACTGACGCCGTCGCGCTTGAGAGAATCAATATGGGGCGTTTTCAGATTCTGATTACCGCTCGCGCTGAGATCCCCCCAACCCTGGTCGTCGGTCATGATCAGGACGACGTTTGGCCGGTCGTCCGCGGGCGGTTCCGCCGCCGCGACGAAGCTGCAGATCAGGCAAGAAACCGCGACGGCGGCAATTAAAGGTTTATTCATTGGTAACCAAGGCTACGATCAATATTAATTAAAATTCTGAATTTAATTCTTTGTCCCGGGTGTCTTCGTTTCGCGGTAGAGTTCCTTGCCATGTTCGTCGAGGAAGACGAAGTGAAGTTTGGCCGGAGTGTCTTCTTCGGCCGGTTCGACGCGGACGTTGAGGAAGCCGCCTGAGGCCGGGGTCTGATAGTAGGGCTGTTCGATGAGTCCCTCGGGGTCGGTCGACTTCGGGTCGCCGGGTTTACGTCCGAGCCGCGCATTCGCGTCGACCAGTGCGCCGCAGGAAAACTCCTCGACGCCACTAGGATGGACCGAGTGATACTGCCAGTGGCGGTCGCCGCAGACAATATAGAAATTGCGGTCGAGCAGCCCTTCCTTCATTAGCCAGCCGAAGAACTGATCGCGTTCATGGCGAAAGCCGCCTGGATTGGTGTGATTGTCGGTCTTGTAAGCGTCATCCGGCCCAATCATCGGCGTCGGCGAGATTAAAATCTTAAACGTGGCGTCGCTCTCGGCGAGGGTCTTCTTCAACCACTCTTGTTGCTCTTGGCCCCAGATTGTTTTCTCCGGGCCGTCGGGCATCTTGTTGGGGGAACGGTAGAAACGGTTCTCCGTCAGCCAAATTTGCAGGTCTTTCCCGACGCGATGCGTGCGGTAGGTCTTCGCATCGGGGTCGTCATCGGGCACGATCGGCAGTTGCTCCAGCAGCACTTCTTTCCCGAGTTCCGGTGACGGCTCCTTACTGCCGGTGTTATCACTGTCATTATAGCGATAGTCGTGGTCATCAACTTCCCAATAGGTGGGGACGCTCGCGAAGAGTCCCCGATACCGCGGCTGTGCGAACTGCTGATGCCACTTGGCCCGCATCTCTTCTTTAGTTTTTGCGCGCGGCTTTGTCGGCGTGTCGTAGTACACATTATCGCCTGTGCCGACGAAGAAGTCGGGTTTTAAGTTCTTAATGGTTTCAAGGGCCGGGTAGCCTTTGCGTTTGTCCGATCCGGTATATGGTCCGCCGAGTTGTCCGGCGTTGAGTTTTTTCTGCTCGGCGATATTGAGTGTTGGATCGCCGTGGAACTTGGCGTAGTTCATGCCGGTGACGACAACGAAGCTGGACGCTGCCTTCTCTGTCGACTCAGGCAATGTCTTAAATCGAGATGAAGCGGACCCGGGTGTATTGTGCAGATCGGGCATGAGAAGAGTCTTGACCGTTCCAGCGCACGAGAACGCGACCACATATTGCGTACTCGGGCGAAGGCCACGGAAGATGTGCTTCGTTATTGAGCCGTCGTCTGCTTTCGTGACCTTTAGGACGCCAGACTCGGCGGTTTTCTTGAGGTCAAATTGTCCACGGCGTTCATACAATGTGAATCGGCCGGCCCCATCTGTTAATGAACCCCGCCCAATAAATCGCCCTGCAGTCAGTTGGGCCTGAACAATGGCCGAATTTGAAGTCACCTCGCCGACCATGACCCCGTAAGCCGGATTGACCCACGGAGGTTCGGCCGCGTGAACAAGCGAAGTGGAAAAACAAAATGCTGTAAGGGCGAGGTATCTGGCAATCAATCTGTGCATTGGTAACGTCCTGTTTCCTTGCGGATTGACACATATCAAAGTCTGCTGAGCCTAGCCGGGGCGTTCGACTTCTCGCAACCGGTCGCTATTTCGGAGATCAGCAATGCCGAGCACCCAAAGTTCCTCACAAACCTGTGTCCTCGCCCTCGATCAGGGCACGACTTCCAGCCGGGCGATTTTATTCGGGCGCGATGGTCGAGCCGTGGCGTCGAGTCAGCAGGAGTTCGAACAGCTTTACCCGCAGCCGGGGCATGTCGAGCACGATCCGGAGGCCATCTGGGATTCGCAGATCACCACGGCTAAAGCGGCGTTGTCGAAAGCCGATGCGGAAAATCGTCCCGTTGCGGCGCTCGGGATCACCAATCAGCGCGAAACAACCGTCCTGTGGGACCGCGCAACCGGGAAAGCGGTGGCGAATGCCATCGTCTGGCAGAGTCGAATCACCACCGAATTCTGCAAGAAGCTGCGCGAGGACGGACACGAAGCGACGTTCACCCGGAAGACCGGGTTGCTGCTCGATCCGTATTTCTCCGGGACGAAGATCGCCTATCTGCTCGACACGATCGACGGATTGCGCGCTCGCGCGGAACGCGGCGAGATTCTGTTCGGCACGGTTGATTCGTTTCTGCTGTGGCGGCTGACCGGCGGGAAGGTCCACGCGACCGACGTCAGCAACGCCAGTCGGACGCTGCTGTTCAATCTGGAGACGCTCGACTGGGACGACGAACTGCTCGGTATCCTCAACGTCCCGCGGGCAATGCTGCCGGAGATCGTGCCCTCGAGCGGAATCGTGGGTGAAACCGATCCGACGGTGCTGGGCGTGAAATTGCCGATTGCGGGCATCGCCGGAGACCAGCAGGCCGCCACGTTCGGGCAAGCGTGCTTCCAACCCGGCACCGCCAAGAACACCTACGGCACCGGATGTTTTTTGCTCATGAATACCGGCACGAAACCGGTGGTCTCCGAGCAAAAGCTGCTGACGACGGTCGGTTGGAAGATCGGCGAGGAGGTCACCTACTGCCTCGAAGGGTCGGTCCTTGTCGCCGGAGCCGTCGTGCAATGGCTGCGCGATCAGATGGGTTTCATCGAGCATTCCAGTGAAATCGAACAGCTCGCCGATCAGGTCACCGATAGCGATGGCGTCTATTTTGTGCCCGCGTTCGTTGGTCTGGGGGCTCCCTATTGGAACCCCGGAGGACGGGGCACGATCGTCGGGCTGACCCGCGGCACGACGAAGGCGCATCTGGCCCGTGCGGCTCTCGAATCAATGGCCTTTCAGACCCGCGACGTGCTCGATGCCATGACCGCCGACTCAGGCGTGACACTTAAGGAATTGCGGGTCGACGGCGGAGCCTCGGCGAATGATCTGCTGATGCAATTTCAATCCGACCTGCTCGGCGTGCCGGTGCATCGACCGGTCGTGCGAGAGACAACCGCCCTCGGTGCAGCGTACCTCGCAGGACTGGCAACCGGTGTCTGGGACGACCTGAGCGAGATCGAAGCGAACTGGGCGCTCGATCGCGAGTTTCGCCCAACGCAGCCTCGGTCCGACTCCGACGGGCGATACGAGCGCTGGCGAGAAGCGGTCAGGCGGGCGCTCGACTGGGACGAATGACGTTCGGCTTGCCGGACAATCAACGACCCGCAGAGAGTCGATCAGAAGGCGGGTCGGCTATTGTCGTAGAGTTCTTCGATCTCAGCGGCTTCAAGTGCTCGTCCGTAGACGAGGAATTCGTCAATCGTGCCTTCGAAGGATTCCCTGCTACTGACCGGTTGACCCTCGTCATCGACCATGCCGCCGAGCTTCAGCGCGTTGTTTCCAGGAATGGACAACGCACCGCTGCGTTCCGCTTCGAGCCGCCCATTGATGTAGAGCTTCGTCGTTCCGAGTTTCGGGTTGTCGGGAAACGGTTCGACGACCGCGACGGCATGCATCCAACTCCCGATGGCAGCTCCCGACATCGAACCGGTTTGCCAATGGGGATGATGATTCCATTCGTTCTGCGCCTGCGCGAAGCTGATCAGCCCACTTTCCCGCTGAGTGGAATGACCGTGATGACCGCTGATGCGGAACGCCCAACTCGCTTTAGCGGATAGTGGAAGTTCTCGGTCCTCGCCCTCCGGTCGCTCATGCACATTGGCAATTCGGTTTGTGGCAATCAGGGAGCCGTGAACCTCCTGCCGGTCAGACGTACGGAACCAGACGGCTAACGTCCGAGGCTCTTCAAGCGTCAACGCTTTCGAGAACTCTTCGTCAAACAGCACCACGTCGGCATGGTCGACCCCGCGAAATGACAGGCCTGTCGTTTCCGCGAAACGACCGGTCACGGGCCGCGCTCCGAAGATTTTGGCGGGCGGGGCATTGTTCGTCGACTGGTCGGAGACCCAATCGTCTCCGAATCGCACGTCCCCGAATGTCATATAGAGCAACACGTCCGAATCGCGACGAATGCGGCGGCTCTGGGCCAGCCAGCGATAGTAGGGCCGGTCATCTCCTTCGGCCATCGCGACCACCGCGGCCGGGGGGAGAAAATCGGAGACGTCAAAATCCGTCTCGGTCCAGGCCGTGCCGGACGTCGCTGTGGCCGCATCCCCGGCCTGCAGACGCTGGAAATCTGCATCACCGTTTGTCTCCATTTCCCCGACTTTCACAGCTCCGCTAACGACCTGCGTGGTCACATGATCGGTCGCGGCTTCGACCGTGAATTCGGTGCCGAGGTCGATAATGGTTCCACCGCGAGTTGCGACGGTGAAGCCCGGTCGCCCGACGATCGAATAGAGACCCTGATCGACGGAAAAATGTGAGTTATCGGCAATAATGAATGATGCCGGCCCCTCGACGACGACGGTCGATCCGCTCGAAAACTCCAAGCAGACCATGCCTTGATCGAGCCGATATCCCCCGGTCGCGACCGGACCTTCGGGCGAAATCGGTTGGACCGCCGCCCCCTCGAACACAGGCAGTAGCTTGGCCCCGCCGAACTGAGCCGCCAACCTCGCTTCCGGCGTGGCGGGCAGTGAGATGACGACGAGAACGACCAGCGCGATTGATGCCAGTAGACCCGCTGAAATCGCGGCCGTGATTTCGATGCGGCGACGCGTCTGGTAGCGACGGATCGGACCGATCGTTCGAATCGCTCGCGAAGGCGGCGCCTCATCGGCCGAACCGTGGGGGACGCCGTCCCACTCGAGCGACCAGACCATCTGCATATACTCGGCGTAGTCGCGCCGTGCTTCAGGATCGGTCTCAAGTAGCTCATAAAGATCGCGTACGACTTCGTCGGGCACGTGCTGTGCTTCGGTGAGTCGAATCAGTCGCATCAGCCGCTTCCGCGATGGGGACGGAGCGGAGCGAGAGTCGGACTTCATATTGCTCCTTTTCCGCCGGCAACCACTCGGGAAATACAGCCGTATAAAACTTCATGGACCCGCGCGATCGATCGGTACACCGTCGCAACCGACTTATTCAATCTCGTCGCAATCTCTTCAACCGGCAGTTCCTCAGAATGCCGCCAACGCATCAGTTCCTGATCAGCCGCGTTCAATCGCTGGAGACACTCATTGAGCGCATCGCGCTGCCGCTCGAGATAGCGACCGGCCCGGTCACTCTCGTCCACCAGCAATTTGAGTAACGATTCGCTCGGCACGATACGGCGTTTCTTGCGTCGAATGGTCTCGAGCACTTTCAGGCGAGCAATGCTCATCACCCATGCCTGAAAATTGGTCCCCGATTCAAACTCGTCGAACCGTTCCCACGCAACCGTACCGGTCTCCTGCAGTACGTCGTCGGCATCGACATGACTGCGCATGGCAATAAACGCGAACTTGTGAACCTGTCGGGCGTGGGCCGTCCAGAGCTTCACAAACTCGCCGGTTCGTGCCTTGAGAGGCTCGTGCCGATCGGCTGAATGAGCCAAAGCAGAGACTTGAAACGGAAGAAAGAACAGGCGCTTACTTTAGTATGACGGGACGCCCGCAAATTTCTCAATTATCTTCGGTCTCTTCGGGATCGCACTTCAAGAAGAGCCAAAACCCCGTTTCAGCGGTCCGCGAACCACTGATCGGGGCTTCGGAGCGGAAGCGTCTTCCTCGCCACAAATGCCGTCTCAAGCGGCTGACTGGTCGCCCGCAAGTGACTTCAGGTCCCGAAGTTGTTTGACGAAGTCGTCATTGAACCGATCCGCGACCGGATTTCGGGACGTCGTGATTGTTGAGCTTGCGGGCGCGTGATCGGCAGGCTCCCGCTCGTCGGCTTCGATCGCGAGATCTTCACTGAGCAGGTCGGTCTTGAGAATTTCCATCATCCAACGAATCAAAGCCATGGTATATGTCCTAGGTGGGAGAGGACCGGAAGGCGCGCGAATTTTGACAATCATTCGGTTAGTGTCCAGAGCAAAGTCCACCTTCTGACAAATGTTTCACAAACCTTCACGAACATTGGCCGCTCAGCCGCCAATTCCCGCCTTAAGTGCCCGTAACGCAATACGATACGTTGATGAGAGTGCCGCATTTGCAGGGATTCGCCGCATCAAATAATGCCTCTGTGCCGTTCTGAAAAACCTGTTTTGCGGCAGCATTCGGGAACCGATCACACGCTCGTGACTCCGCGACTTTCGGACAACTTTCGGCGGCCGCTATGATGGATCAACGATCCTCAACGCGTTTGCCCGAAAGTAGCTGCTGATGACTGCACTGACTCTCCCCGTCAGACGACGGTATCTCGTGCAGTTCAATCCGAAACGGGTGCCGCACATGTTCACCGACGTGCTGATTCTCGGGGGCGGTATCGCGGGGATGCGGGCCGCCCTGTCGATCGACACGAAGCTGGAAACGGTGGTCGTCACAAAAGATGCTGTGACCGAGTCGAACAGCAGCTATGCCCAGGGGGGCATTGCCGGCGTGCTCGACCCGCTCGACGAGATCGCCAATCACGCCGCCGATACGATCGCCGCCGGCAAAGGCATGTGCGACCCCGACGTGGTCGAATCGGTCGTGGCGGAAGCCGCCGAACGGATCCGCGAGCTGATTTCCTACGGGGCACACTTCGACGAAATCAATGGGGAGCTGGCGCTGACGCGCGAAGGGGGCCACAGCCACCGCCGGATCGCCCACGCGTTAGGCGACGCGACCGGTTGGGAAGTCATGCGGGCCGTTCGAGACGCGGTGATCCAGCGAGAAACGATCCAGACATGGGAGCAGACGTTTCTGCTCGACCTGCTCTCCTGGGACGGGCGTTGCTGCGGCGCTCTGGTTTGGAATCCGCAACACGGCAAGACGTTCGTGTGGGCGAAATCGACGATCCTGTGTACCGGCGGTGCCGGTCGGCTCTATCGTGAGTCGACCAATCCCGACATCGCAACCGCCGACGGTCATGCCGCCGCGTTTCGCGCCGGGGCCGAAGTGCGGGACATGGAGCTGATGCAGTTTCACCCGACTGTGCTCTACATCGCCGGCAGCTCACGGCATCTGATCTCCGAAGCGGTCCGGGGTGAAGGGGCCTTTCTGCGGAACGTTCGCGGCGAACGATTTATGCCCGAATATTCTCCGCAGCTGGAGTTGGCCCCGCGGGATGAAGTCAGCCGGGCGATCACGTCCGAGATGGCGCGGACGAATCACCCCTGCGTCTACCTCGATTTGACCCACCTCGATCGGGATTTGATTGCCGAGCGGTTTCCGAACATCGGCAAGGTCTGCCGCGAATTCGGCCTCGATATCGCCTCCGATTTGATTCCGGTCCGTCCCGGAGCGCACTACATGATCGGCGGTGTCACGGTCGATGAACTCGGAGCGTCCTCCCTGCCCGGTTTGTGGGCCGCCGGTGAAGTGGCTTCCACCGGGCTTCACGGAGCCAATCGCCTCGCGTCGAACAGTCTGTTGGAAGGACTCGTCTATGGTCGACGATGCGGAGCTGCGGCATCGGAGCATGCCCTCGCCACGCCGGACCGCTTCTCAATGCCCCCGCTCGTCGCGGAGTGGCCGGCGTCAGACGATCAAGACGATGAGGACATCGATCTCGACGACGTGCGGAACAGTCTGATGAGTTTGATGTGGCGTCACGTCGGCATTTCGCGGAATGCCGAAGGTCTGGAGGATGCCCGGGTTCAGGTCGACTTTTGGGATCGATACATCTCGAGCCGCGAGTTCCAAAAGCCGCGCGGTTGGGAACTTCAGAACATGCTATTGGTCGCCCGACTGATGATCGCTTCGGCGATGGCGCGCCAGGAGTCACGTGGCGTTCATTTCCGCAGCGATTTCCCCGAGCCTCGCGAAGACCAACTCGACCATGTGTCCTTGCTGGCTGCTACCTGAATCGTTCATGCTGCAACGCTCCGGTTCCAACGCAGCGCGTCTCCCACCCTCTGAACAACAAAGCGGCGGCAATCATGAGTGAGACTTCTGCTGAAACGCCGGGGGACGCCGATTCGCCACTGCCCGGGATCACGCAATTCGATCTGACGGATCGCGTCGCGATCATCACCGGCGGATCGAAAGGACTCGGCCGCGCCATGGCAGCCGGACTGGCCTCCGCCGGGGCTGATGTCGTACTGGTGAGCCGCCATGAAGACGAAGCTGTGGAGGCTGCCGAAGCGATCGCCCGAGACTTCGGTCGAAAGGCGATCGGCTTGAAAGCGGACGTCACTCATGAGCAGGCTGTCCAGAGCATGGTGGAACGAGTTCACACCGAATTCGGACGCATCGACATCCTGATCAATAGCGCCGGAATCAATATCCGCGGGCCGATCGATGAGTTGTCTTTCGAGCAGTTTCGTAACGTCCAGCGGGTCAACGTCGACGGCACCTGGCTGTGCAGCAGAGCCGTTGTGCCTCACATGAAGCACGCGCGATCAGGACGAATCATCAATCTCGCCAGCACGCTCGGCCTGGTCGGGCTTGAAGACCGAACCCCTTACGCGACCAGCAAGGGCGCCGTCGTGCAGATGACGCGGGCCCTCGGTCTCGAATTGGCACCGCATGGGATCGCGGTCAACGCGATCTGTCCGGGGCCGTTTCTGACCGAAATGAATATTCCGGTCAAAGACGATCCGCAGATCGTTCAAGACGTCGTCGGGGCGACCGCGTGCAAACGCTGGGGCGAACTCCCGGAAATTCAGGGGGCGGCCATCTTCCTCGCCAGCGATGCGGCCTCGTACATGGCCGGCTCGATGGTCGCCGTCGACGGCGGTTGGACCGCAAAGTAAGACGCGTAATGACAAGCCCGCTGCATGAGCACGGGACTCGATTGCCATCGAACGATTTCGCTTCCGCCCCTCAATTTTGGTAACAAGGCAGTTCACAAGGACTAGGAGTCCGGGAGGGTGGCTGTAGACGGCGTCTTTACGACGCCCACAGGGAACGTGTCTCCGGCGACGCCTTCGTCAAGCAATCCGAAATTGAGAGCAAGCGTTCCGGGGGCGGCGAAAGCGCCGTCCCCGGCCACCCAGAAAATGGCACAACTTTCTCGGGAAACGGACCCGCGACCGGAATTTCGGTCAAATTTTGGGCGGCCTTGCGTATTGTAACTTAGGAGAGGGTCTTGACCGAACTGCCCTCAGCATTCCTCGCGACTCAAACTCGTCCGGTGCAATGTCGAACCTGACCAGAACTTTGCGAATCGCCGCAGTCAGCACTGCGTGTTGCGGTTTCGGCGTGATGGCGTCAGCACAAGCGATTTCGGTTCAGCAACCGACGTTCGGTATCGCCTCCGTCAACACAACGGTCTCGGTTCCCGATCGGGGCGAGGCCTATCTCGGCGGACTGAAGTCGGCCCGCGATTCGACCGGCAGTTCGCTGCCGAACGGGTTCGGCAGCCGCATTTCTCGAACGCGATCGTCAACGGCGATCACGGTTCGGCCTTTCATCCACGACCTGCATGAAATGGACCGGATGATTCTCGAGGATGCCCGCCACGGGACCAATCACATGTCGGCCTATACGAAGTCGGCCTACGATGACCCGACTTCCTACGCGATGAGCCGACGGTTTCGCTCTGGCGGAGTCATCGCGGAAGGCCGTGAGCGTGAGGCCGCAGATATCAAACTCGCCGACCGGTCGAGGGCTCGCCGCGACAGCGGTTCGAAGCGTGATGCGGCCCGCTTCATCGCACTGGGCCGCAAGGCTGCGGAGAACGGGCGAGTCGAACTGGCTCGCCTGCACTATCGGACGGCTGAGGAACTGGGTGCCCCCGAAGCCAGGCAGATGCTCGCAGAACTGACCGCTCCGTCGGTTGCCTCCCACGACTAATCGCGATTCCCCTGCCGCTCAAGCCGCGTTGCGGAGCGAGCCTTCGGAGTTTCGATCGGCGGCAGTCGACAGTCGGCAATTCAGTCGTTCACGACGGAACCGTTCGCCCCGGGCGTCATAAAACAAGATCACATTGTGATCGGTTGCCCAAACCGCTCCGAGCCGCAACTCGCGGGGGCCCTTGAGCGAAAATTGCAGCCCGCATGATCGGCCTTTGCGCATCATCGGGATCGAAGACGTTGTGAATTGATCGGGCAGCAGGTTCTCATGGGCACACAGCACGCCGTGAACGTATTCGTGCAATTGTTCGACGGTCTTTACCGAGGCGGCTTCGAGCGACATACGTCGATTTCTCGCTTGGGGGAGCGGTCAAACCCGATGCGAGACTGATTCGTTCGGATCGGGTCGGCAGACGGGCCTCCCAATGAATCGTCGTATCTGACGGCCAAGTTTGCTCCGCGGTCTCCGCGCCGAGCGATCATTGCGGTGCGACTTTCGGGCATAGTCGTTTCGACCGGAACAATTGGCGTAACGTCCAATTCCTGATTCCGACAAAGCCCTGATCTCAGCGAGAATTCTCGCGGCACGACTCGAACGCCCTGATTTCGTGACTGCGACCAAATAATCGAGCATCGCCGTTCCGAAATGGCGGTCGCCGACTTAAGCGATAGAATCAAATGGCCCTGCAGAGTCATTTGGCAAAGAGTGACATCGCGCCATGTCCGAAAACGAACCGAACGACCGCCGACTCTACGTCTCGCGCAGCGGCGACTGGAAGGCTCACATCAAGGCCGATTTCACCAAGCAGCACTGCTACTCGAAGAATCCCGGCGAAGACTTCTACCATCTGATCGTGGGGGGCGAGATATACGTCGACGACGGGGCACATAAATTGTGCCTGAACTGTGCGCTGCGGACCGGCGTCATCACGCTCGACCGCCTGCACTGGCAGAAGTCGGACACGTAGGTCGAGTACTCCGTCGGGAACTCTGAGGTCTATCGCTCAAACCATCGAATAGATTGGCGCGGTCTGCTCCCGCGTTTCGTCGATCGCATCGGTATCGTGCGAGGCCGAGTCGGAGGCTGGCTGGCGTTTGAGCGTCGACCACCACTGTGCGGCTTCGAGCGGCCCCCAGGATCCGAAGCACTCACAGCTTCGGATCGCTTCGGCCATCTCGGCCGCTGAGGCGAACCGACTCTTGGGGTTCTTGGCGAGGGCCCGCATCACCACTGCAGACAGGTCGTCCGGCACATCTGCGAAATGAGACATTGGTTCGGGAATCGTATTCAAATGAGCCGAGACCGCCTTCAACGCGTTTCGCTCATCGAACACAGGCCGACCCGTGAGCGCGTAATACGCGGTCGCCCCGAGGGAATAGATATCGGCGGTCGGACCGTTCGACTCATTCGTCAAGCTTTCCGGAGCACCGTACAGCGGCGAACCGATGACGACGCCTTCGGCGGTGTGTTCGATATCGCCCGGCTGGGGCCGAGTCTGTTTGACGAGCCCGAAATCGAGCAGCTTGGCCACATCGTAATTGCCACCACGTTCGGCCGCGAAAATATTGCCCGGTTTCATATCGCGATGCACCAAGCCCTTCGAATGGGCCTCATTGAGGGCATCACAGACCTGAGCCAGCAGATAGGCGACTCGCCCCGGCGGCAAAGGCCCGAATTCGGCAACGAGATCTTGCAGGCTCATCCCCGGCAGAAATTCCATGGCGTAATAGAACGTGCCGTCGTCGGTCACCCCGTAATCGTAGATTTCGATCGTATTCGGGTGTGTCAGGCCGGCCGCGGCGCGGACTTCACTCTCAAAACGGTCGCGGGCCCGCTTCTCTTGAGCAAACTCGTGGCGGATCAACTTCACAGCACACGGCCGTTTGAGCAACTGGTGCTCGGCGAGATAGACCTCACCCATGCCGCCCGCTCCGAGCCGTCGGCCCAGCGTAAACGATCCGATGCTCGCTGCATCAAACGCCTCACGCCGAAATTTCCCCATGCGATAGGTGCAGTAGAGTGAGACCGCCGCGACGATCACCATCGTTATTGCCATGGCTGAAAACGCGCCACGCTCGTACAGCACGGTCCGCAGCACTTCCTGATCGACCCGGCTGCTGGTAATCAATGCCGCCACCAAGGGAGCAACCGCCATCACGGAGATCACCCCGATCGCCCGGCGGGTCCCGCTCGGCACGAATGCCGCGTAAATCTGGATCAGGATGATCCAGGGCAGCACAGTCTGCCCGGGGAATGCGGAGGCGTAATCATCGGCCATCGTCAGGTCGCACTCGCAGACCATCGACGCCTGCTCGTACGCGAAGAACAGTCCGGGAAGACCGAAGACGAGAAACTCCGAGCCGAACAATCCGAACCGCGGAAGGTGAAGCGGCGACCACAGCACCCCGGCGACGATCCACAGGCTGATCGTGACTCCGACGAATGACATCCACACGTTGAGATCGTGTGTGAGCCGGAAGTGCGGGTGATCGCCGAGAATCAGCGCTCTCACCAGAAACGCGGTGAACGCGATCGCAAGGAAGATCGCCGCCAGTCTGAGCCTCTTCCGCAGCAGGAGTGTCTGCTCGGAAAGAAACCTCGCCGACCCGCCCTGCTGAATTCCCTTGTGCGGGCAGAAAAATCGCTGCAACGAGCCGCTGCAGTCGGCCGCTCTTGTATCAGCCTTCGAAGATTGGTCTCCCGAGTCGACAATAATCGTCGGGGAATCTTCGATGCGTTGCATTGCTGATCGACTCGTAAAAACGCTGAAACCGTCCGGGTCGCCCGGGGGCACATTCTACCAAATGATCGGTTGAATCTCTCAATCTCGATCTAATCAATTATCCCGCAAGTCCGCCGGAATTTCTGTGAGTATACGCACGCCGCCGGCCGGAACGAAAAAAACTTTTTCGCCAATCAGAACTTGCGTTCACTGCACATAAAAACATATAACGGGCTTTCAGATCAAAACGTCACTCTTCGGGAGCGCAAGGATGCTGGTCCTCAATCGTAAGTCGGGCGAACAGATTGTCATCGGGCATGGAATCACGGTTTCCGTCGTCCGCACGTCGGGCGGGCGGGTCACCTTAGCGATCGATGCGCCCGAAGACATTCCGATCCGTCGGGGCGAACTGATCGCATCGGGCGAGCCCTTCTCTCATCCGAGTTTCCGATCAACCGCAGCGGCGACCTGATGACCCCGTCGCATTGTATCGTCGAACGCCTCGGGCGTCAGCGACTGCGGACCGTCGCTGACGGCGTGAGTCGGGTCAGGATGGACTTCGATAAGCAATCCGTCGCACCCGCCGGCGATAGCCGCCAGGCACATCGGCGGCACGAGCGAAGCGACACCCGTTCCATGCGACGGATCGATCACGACCGGCAGGTGCGTTCGTTCTTGCAGATAGGGGACCGTCGCCAGAGGCAGCGTGAACCGCGTGTGCGATTCGAAAGTGCGGATGCCGCGTTCGCACAAGATGACCTGCTGGTTGCCTCCGTTGAGAATGTATTCGGCCGCCAACAGGAATTCGTCCATCGTCGCCGATGCCCCCCGTTTCAAAACCACCGGCGTATCGACGCCGCCGACGGCTTCGAGCAGGGTGTAATTCTGCATGTTCCGCGCACCGATCTGCAGAACGTCGGCGTAGCGGCAGACGAGGTCAACATCATGAGGAGCCATCACTTCGGTGACGGTCGCCAATCCCGTTTCCTGACCGGCGGCCTGGAGCAGTTTCAGCCCCTCCTCTTTCATTCCCTGGAAGGAATAGGGACTGGTGCGCGGCTTGAAGGCCCCGCCTCGTAACCCCGTCGCCCCCGACTCTTTGACGCGCTGGGCCGATTCGAAGATTTGCGACTCGCTCTCGATCGAGCACGGCCCGGCGATCACTCCGATATGACCACCGCCGATCTTCAGACTTTTGACCGTGACGGTGCTCGGCTCCGGTTTGGTTTCACGACTGGCAATCTTGTATGGGGCCAGAATCGGCATTGCCTGCTCCACCTGCGGATGCGCCTCGAGTTCTTGCCGGAGCGTTTCGCTCTCCTTGCCGACGGCCGCCAGCACGGTGCGATCGGTTCCGACGATGACATGCGCTTTCATTCCCATTTCCTCAATGCGGCCGGAGACGTCTTTGACCGCCTCCTCACTCGTGCCTCGCTTCATGACGACGATCATTACTCACTCCTGTCGGCCGTCGTGTGGCTCGGCCGGGTTTCACCAACGGGATTGACTAAATTGTTCCGAACATCGGCTTGTGCAAATCGCCCAACGAAAAAGGCCCCGGAATCGCGTGATTCCGGGGCCTTGCTTTCGCACAGTGGTAGGAAGTCGTTACGCGTCTCCCCGGCCCGGAACCGTTCCGGTGGTAAACCAAAAATACCAAGCACCCGCGACGACGATCTGTCGATTTCGAGAGTGCATGACGTGAGGTCCGATGGGCCGTGAAAAATATTCCCGTAACGATCCTATTATTACCGGCGTACCGGCCTCAGAGTCAACTGCCCGAAGCGAAAGGTGGTCGGTCAGCCCTTAAACTGAAATCTGCGAAATGTGGATGGCCGGGAACGTCGCACTCAACGGACTGCCGACCGAACCGAGCCCGACCGTCAGCGGAGACTTGAGGCCAGATCGGCGAGTTCGGCCGCTACCGCGGACGCTTCGGCCGGTCGGTCCACACGTTTGCGCTTTAGCATTGCGGCGACGAGCCGTTCCAACGCGGGCGGCACGTCCTGCCGCAGCGAACGCAATGGCGGAGCTGATTCGTGGCACTTGCGGGTCAACGTCTCCGGCACGGTCGAACCGAACGGCGGCGAACCGGTCAACATTTCAAACAGAGTCGAACCCAGCGAGTAGATGTCGGCTCGACCATCGACGACGACCGGTCCCGAAATCTGTTCCGGCGAGACATGGGGCGGAGACCCGAGCGACTGCCGCGGCCGAATCAAGCCGTCTTCATCGTCGGAATCGCCCGGGCATCGGGCGAGACCGAAGTCGATCAACTTGGCCCGCGGGAATCCCTTGCCGTCCAACGAGGCGACGATGTTCGCCGGTTTGACGTCGCGATGAACCACGCCCGCGCGGTGTGTCGCGGCAAGTGCTGAGGACACCTGACGACCGATTTCGCAAATGCCGGCCATCCCGATCGGCGGCAGTCGATCCAAGGACAATCCGGGGACCAGTTCGGTCACCAGATAGGGGATACGAGAGATTTCGCCGAAGTCGACGGTCCGCACGATGTGTCGGTGAGACAGCATCGCGGTAATGAAGGCTTCCCGTCTAAGGCGGCGATCGATCGGGCCGTCCGCCAATGAGGCGGAGAGGATTTTCACGCATACGGCGCGGTCGTTCGAGACCAAACGGGCGGCGTAGACCGAACCACACGATCCGCGCCCGATCCGATGGCTGATGTTGACGCCCGGGACAATCGGCAACCGCGCCGGACTGTCGACGGTTTCGACGTCGCTACGACCGCAGACCGTGTCTTTCTGCTTCGCCGCGGCATCGGTTGCAGCTTGCGCGCCGCAGTGCGAGGTCACCGAGGAGGCAACCGATGGCTGAATCTGAATCGTCTGCGTCAGATCGGTTGAGTCGCCGTCCACGCGCGCGTTTCCCCTTTCGAAGCTGCCAAGGCTTCGCGGCCGATCGGAAACTTTCTGGAATTTAGCCATGCGAGGTAGGTCCGCGTAGGTCGCGGACAGAAACAATTCTTGTGGACTTCTATTGCGGACTTCGGCGAGCCAGCTCTTCTTCCCGAGCATGGGTCGCCGCCCATGTCGAAGAAACGAGTGCGTTGTCAGGAAGGCAGTGAAGGGAGGCCATCAGGCTTCCCAAGGCAGGACCATAAAGACTTTCTGCGTCCACGGGATACATATTCCGGGCCAACGGATCGGATTTTTCCCGATAAAATTTTCGAGTTGCTTTGTCTCTGGGAGATTTACCAACGTGCGACCGACGTGAACTCGGGTTGTCCCCCGACATTTTGACGAGTTCCTAAGAACGGTCGGCTCGCGGCGAGACCGTTGCTCCCGCCACACAACTTGCCGACCAAGCCGACATGCCGCGTCATTGAGCACATGTGCTAACGATGCCATCGGACGACCCGCTCGGTTGGACAATGCGGCGATCCGTTGTCATTCTCCGATTCGATAACCGATTCACTCACCGAATCGATATTTGCCGCGGCAGGCGGCGGCGCAACCGGATCGAAATTGATGGACATCGTGACGCTCAGGCGGATGCTGAGGAAACGGCTCGAAGCCGATCGTCGGGCGGGACTAACGCATCTGCCCCGGTCAGAAGCGTTCGACCTTACCTTCCTGACCGCCGTCGCCAAGTACGATGATGCTGAGAAAGATGCCGCAGCGAAGGTTGACGGCAAGAAGAAACCGACGTCCACGAAGCCGCAGCCGTCAGTCATTGCGACCAACGTCGAAGTCGAGCTGCCGACAGAGTCCTACCCTCGCGACGAGCGAATTCGCCGGCTGACGACCTTGGCGAAGAAGGTTTCGCGCTGCACGCGATGCCAAGAGTTGGCCGAAACTCGAACTCAAACGGTGTTCGGCGTCGGCGATCCGGAGGCGGCGATCATGTTCATCGGCGAAGCACCGGGGGCCGATGAAGACCGAGAAGGAGAGCCGTTCGTGGGCCGAGCCGGGCAATTGCTCAACAAAATCATCGGCGCGTGTCGGATGAAGCGCGAGGAGATTTATATCTGCAACATCCTGCGATGCCGCCCGCCGGGCAATCGAAATCCGTCGGAGACGGAAGCAGCGAATTGCCGCGAGTATCTCGACGCACAAATCGCACTCGTGCGTCCCGACTACATCGTCTGCTGGGGCTCGGTCGCGGCAAAGAGTTTGCTGGGAGCATCCCAGCCGATCGGAAAGATGCGGCGGCAATTCTTCGAGTACGGCGAGGCGAAAGTCGCCTGCACCTATCACCCGTCGTACCTGCTGCGAAATCCTCCCGCAAAAAAAGATGTGTGGGAGGACATGAAATGGCTGTTCAAAGACATGGGGGTCGACCTCGACTCTTAACCGAGACATCTTCCTTTTACGGAACGACCTGCTGACCGACGACGCGCGACTTCGTTAAGTCATCGCCGCTATACCGCAGAAAATGCACGGCCAGGCGGGAGCCGCCGGTGCGGTAGATATAGATTTCATGCAATTGAGACGCCGACACGGTTCGAGAGATCGCGTCGGGCCGACCCAGAATTCGCACCACGTCATCAATCCGCATTCCGATCGCGATCGCATCGGGTGTCGACGCCGATTCCCGTGCCGTCTTGCGAGCGGCGACCTCGGCCGGGGAAAGCCAACCGGTCGCCGACTCTTCGTACCCGAGCTTGGCGAGAGCTGCGGCGACCTCTTCTGAGTCAGGTGACTGCTTTGCGGCCTCCAGCAAGAGTGTCGCGGCGGTCTCCTGATCGCCGAGCAGGTCGGTGTATTCCGACGCGGCCCGCACGAGGCCGCCGGCCCCGTCCCGCCTCAGTAATGTCGTGCGTGAGGCCAACCAGTCGCGAAGTACCTGATCCGCCTTTTGTGCTTCCTTCCCCGCGCGAAGTTCTGCCGCAAAAGCAACGACCTCTTCTCGTGTCAGCTCGGCCGCGTGCCGAGTCCGATATTCGACCGCCCGCGCTCGATAAGCCGCGGCCACATCGGTCCGTTCCGGGATCGAAGCCTCAATCAATTTGGCGATTTCCGCACCATTTCGACCATCGGCCGTGGCTTTCGCGTCGAATGCGGAAAGCAAGGTCTCGATATAGAACAGTCGATGGAGCGAAGCCCGCTCTTCGTCTTTGACATCGGCATAGTTTCGGAGCGGATCGTCTTGGTAGTCGGCGGCCAGTTCTCGCGGATATGGGTTGAGAACCTTGTCGGCCCCGGTCAACTCTTTGCGGATCGACTCCGCGAACGCGCGCCGCTCGTCAAATTTCTTGGCAGGAATTTCATTGCGTCGAATCCGCCAGGCCTCGTGACGCAATTCCGCCGCCAGCCGTGTCTTTGAAGTCTTTCCTTCCAATTCCTCGGCGAGTTCCACTCTGCCGGCAGCGTCATCGCGGGCGAGCAATCGACGACGCAATTCGATCGATCGAGCAAGCGCGGCGTCGGCCATCGCCCTCAATTGGTCGTCGTCGTAAAACGCCGCGCGCTCGCGGACCCGCTCCGCGAAATCACGCAGTGCGTCGGGATCGCTACCGTCGATAAGTACGCGTTCATTCTTGAAACGATCGAGATCGGACGGCTTCTCTTCGATTTGTTCGACGCGAAACTCGAAGCCGCCATCAACTCTCACCATGTAGCCGCGGACCTGGGCGTTCGCATTCCGATTGCGAAATAGCGGGAACTCGCCCTCGACCGGTCGGAACCGCACATCGAAGTTTTCAAACTTCAGCAAGGTCCCACCCGACGAAGCCCGGCGTCCTTCGAGCGTCAACGTGGTGCGGCCTTCGGCGAAGATCGGATACTTGGGCGCCATCTCCTTGAATTCACGGATCGAAATCGGCGCGGCTGCGAAGGCTACGGAACCCGAAAACACGGCAAGCAAGATGAATACCGATGTAAGGCCGGCGGTTTGGCGACGCTGAGGACTGCGGCTCACTGATCGACCTCCTCCTCGTCCGATTTCTCGGGAGAATCCGAGGGTTCGGTCTCAATCTCGAGCCCCGCTCGTTCGGACTGCTCTTGCAAGATCGTTCGAACTTCGGCGAAGTCGCTCTCGGGCAGTGACTCGTAACCCAAGGCCTTGAGGCTCGATTCATCGGTCCAAAACACGGCCGTCTCGGGGTCCAAGCGAATTTGCCAACCGCGGCCATCTTCGGGCGGCACGCTTTCGATCATCTGAGCGGCGAAGATGACGCGTCGCGGCCGGGCGTCGACCGGCAGGTCCGCGAAGATGTCGAGGTCAGCAATGAATTCGACCGGCCTTCCCTGCCCTCCCGCAATGGGAACTGTGAGTCGATTCACGATCAGCGGGACCGGCTCCGCCGGCTCGGCATCGTCACCCGAATCGTCTGTCGGTTCCGAATCATCAATCTCAGGCTCGGGGAATATGAGTTCTTCGGTTCGGATCAATTCGGTATCGAACAGCAGCCACTTCTGCTGATAGAGAAAGTCGAATCGCCGCCGCCAGACATCGGGCGGACTTTGAGCAATCGTGTCAGACGCTTCGGCGATCAACTCGAATAGCGGCTGCGAACTGAGATCGCTCGCCGCAACGCTCTCCGCATATCGCTGCCGGGCCAGTTGAACCGAGGGGCCGCTCATCCCCAACGTATCGAGCTGACGGACGATTGGTTCCAGTACGGTTTTTGCCCGCTCGAAGTCTTTCAGGCCGACCGCTTCTTCGGCAGTGACGATCGCGCTTTGTAGACCTCGACGCGCTTCTTCGACGGCCGATTGATGCCAGAGCCAGCCGATCGTCATCGCAATGAGAAGAGCGATCGCCCCGAGGATTAGTTGGAACCGAATCAACGCCGTGTTGATCTTCGGGACCAGATTTCTCGCTACATTCCGCGACGACTCGGCAATCTTGCGACCCGCCGTGCCCGACGCGGACACGGCCTTCTTTTGCACGGCGACGCTCGACGACTTGAGCAGCTTCTTCGCATCAGCCGGTCGATACGTCTTGCGGCGCGCGTTACCGCGGCGCGGGTAGACGTCGATCGGCAGGACGAACCATTGCCGCCTGCACTCGGAACACTCGACCGCAGCGGCCGCTTCGGTCCGCTCTCCGGTCAGCGGCGTCCCGCACAGACAGCGTCGCTCGAAGGGGACTGGTTCGGCGTTCGCAGGCTTGCGGCGTGTGACGTTGAGCGACCAGCCGGTCATGTCGATCATGTCACGCCCTACGCCGTCTTCGCCATAGTGTAGATGGCCGATTGATGGCCGCAAACCACCACTTGCTTCAGAGATGCCGGACCGCCGGAAGATTCGGAACAACTGGCTCCCGGCGGAATTATCACCACTGTCCCCATAAGGGTCAAACTGCTCTCGGCTTCGCCTGTCTTCCCCGCTTCCGTCCCCTCCGCATTCAGAGACACCTCGCGCGCGGCCGATGCACCGACATGGAGCGTCACTTTGCGCTCACTGCCGCACTGACTGAACGGTTTGACTCCCATAAGACCGACCGACAGGCGCCGCACGGTCCGTATGCACGTTCGAAGTACGATTGTGCGTCGGTTTCGCGTTCGCCTGTCACCTCTGACCCACGAGGCTGCTGTTGTCCGTCGCATCCCCAAAGTCCGACACTACGAGCCGGGCCGACTTGACGGACGCTTCGGCCGAGGCTGCTTTGCGCGGAAGCCACCCCGCCACACTTCAAATTCGAGTGGTGCGGCCCGCGTCGCTGGCCCGCACCCGGTTGCTCGGCCCGGGTCGGCTCACGCTCGGCAGCGCGCCCGATTGCGATTTGCACTTTCGCGCCGGCGGCATCGCCGCGCGGCATGCCGTTATTGAGTCGGAGGGTCATGAAGTCCGGCTCAAGCCGCTCGATCCACGCGTCTGGCTCAACGACGGACCGGTCCGCGACGCGATGCTTCTGCGAGCGGGCGACCATCTGGCGATCGGCCCGATCGAAATGGCCGTCGAAGCAGCGCCGCCCAGAGCAACGCCCGCCGCTTCGCAGTCAGCCGGCTTGCTCGGGGCAATCGGGCAGCAGGATTTGCAGAATGTCTTCGCGGGCTTCGCCGATCGTGCCGCCGACGCCGAGCGAAAGCGCGTGCTGCTCGACCTCCAATTGGCATCGCTGCGGGAGACCTTTGACGAAGGACGGGAGGCCGAGCAACGCCTCCATGAGCGGGAAACCCGTCTGCGGAAGCTACAGGATTCCGTGCGGAAACGTCAGCGCGATTTTAAGGACAAACGGCGTGGACTCTTGCAGCGGGTCCGCACCGCCGAGCAAGCCGCTCGCGATGCCCGCGAGGAAGCGGCCCGTCGCGACAACGATCGACTGCTCGAAGTCGCCGCTGTGCGGCATCAGCTCAACCGAGCACTCCCGCCCCTTCAGCCGGAGGTCGGTCAGTCTGTCGTCCCGCAAATCACAAGCGATAACGGGGAACGCGATCGCAAAGCGGCATTGCTCGCGGACATCACGGAGGAACTTCTCTCCGATCGCACGGAGATCGACCGGCAACGCGACGAGCTGGCGGCCTTGGAACGTCAGCTCGAAACGCGAGCGGAGCGGCTCTCGATAGCGGAAACCGAATCCCGTGATGAGTTGCGATTGATCGAGGCGGAGCAACGCAAACTGCAGCAGGCGCAGTCCGATCTCAACGAAGAACTCACGCGGCTTCGCGATCGCGAAACGCATTTCAACGACGAATGCCATCGCCTTGAGGCGGAGCAGGTTCAGCTCGAACAAACCCGCAACGAACTCGATAGAGCCGGCGCCGAGGTCGACGAGGCTCGTCACAAATTCGCCGCATCGGAGGCCGAACTCGACCAACAACGGCAGCGTCTCGATGCCGAGCGAACAGAGTTCGAGACAAAACGAGCCGAACTGGACGAAGAAGCGAACCGCATCGCGGCCGATAGAGCCGCGCTCACCGAGGAAGTTTCGGGACGGAATTCCGCGTCCGTCGCCGAACTGGAGCAACGTCAGCATGACCTGACGGAACGCGAGCAAGAGCTGGACGACGCCCGCACCGAGTTGCAGCAACGCGAGGCGGAGCTTGATCAACGCGCCGAAGAACTCGGAGCAGCCGAGGGCGATCAGAAGGCAAAGAGCGACGAACTTGACCACCGTCGAAGCGAGCTCGACGAGCGCGAAGAGCAGCTTCATACCCGGACCCGCGAGTTCGATGAGGCCCAATCGCAATTCGAACAGGCCCGCCGAGAACTCGACGAACGCGAGGCGGAACTCCAGCGATCCTCGGACGAGTTCGAACAACGAGAAACGTTGCTCGCCGAACGCGAGGCGGATGTCGCATGGCGCGAGAACGACGCCACCCGACTGCAGGCCGAGATCGCCGGCACCGAGGTCGCCGTCCGCGAACAGCAGGTCGGTCTTGCCGAACGAGATGAACAGGCTCGCCGGCGTGAGGCGGAACTCCTGGATCGGCTGAGCCAACTCGAATTAATGCTGGCCGAAGTCGATCAACCCATCACCGATGAGGCCGAATCTGACGTCGAGGGTGCGGAGCTTTCTGCACTTCTCGCGGAGGAATTAGAGTCCGAACGATCGGCCATTGAGGACCTGCGGGCCGAGATCGAGCGCCGCTCGGCGGACATCGATCAGCGGGCCGAAGAGATCGACGCCCGTGCCGCCCAGTTGGATTCGACCGCCGACACGCAACGCGCCGAACGGGAGGAACTCGACCGCCTTCGTGACGAAATCGAAAGCGGGCAAGCCGAGCTCGAACAGCAACGCACGGACCTCTCGGAAGAGCGCCAAAGCATCGAGGCGCAAGTCGAAACGTTGCAGAACGAGCGGAAATCTCTTGAGGAGGACCTGTCTCGCTTCGACAACGATCTCGACCAACTCCGCAACGACCGGAAGGAAATCGAGCAGCAAAAGTCAGAGCTCGAATCGCAACGGCAGGAACTCGACGCACTGCGTGAGGCACCCGCTGAAGAAGAGACCGCCGCGAAGTCATCGGAAGAACTCGAGCAGGAAGCGGCAGAACGCGAAGCGGAATTCGAGAAGCGAAATTCCGAAATTCAGTGGCAGCAGTCTGAGCTTGAGGCCCGCGAAGAAGAATTGAATGAGCGAGAAGCCAATCTGACCGACCGCGAAAGTGTGATCGCAGACCGCGAGCAGCAAGCCGCCGAAACGGAACGGGAACTGGCTTCTCGGGCCGACCGGCTTTCCACCCGCGAAGACGAACTCGACGGGCTGCGCAACGAGTTGGAAAACCGCTCGAACGAACTCGACCAGCTCGCCGCGGCCGATGCCGGGTGGAGTTCCGATCGGGCAACTCAAGGCGATGGAGCTGAGGAAGAGTCTGACGCAGACGACCTCGGCATTGATTTCGATGCGCTTTCAGAGTTCGCCGATTCCAATACCGAGTCAGGACAGTCGACGGCGACCGAAGAATCCGACGCCGTGGCCGACATTGCCGAAACTGAAAGCTCGGATTCCGAAAGCGACTCAGAAGATGATCCCGATCTATCCAGTCTCCGCTCGACGTTAGCTGAGATGTTCGAATTGCCGGGCGATCAGGAAGCGGCCGATGAAAGTCCCTCCGCCGAGAACCCATCGGCCGCGATGCATTACGACGCAGCCGATACTGCGGATATCGACGAAGCCGCCCCGGCCTGCCCCGGAGCCCCAAGCCCGATCGAAGCCGCCGTCGCCGAGTTTGCCGTCAATGACGCCGATATTGACGCATCGGCCGATGAAGGCGAGCCGGACTCCGTGGCCAGCTACATGGAGGGCCTGCTCGCACGAATGCGGAACAACACCGGCGAAGCTCCGCCGTCCGATCCCCCGCGGCGTGCTCCGGAAAAGAAGGCGAAGCCCAAACCGGTCGAAACAATCGAGTCGGCTGGGATGCCCGATGAGTCAACGCCCGAGGCTACTGAAGCACCGACCGAACCGGAAGTCGTCGAGCCGGTCCGCAGGAAACCGCGTTCGCAGGTCGACAAAGATGACCTGCGTGCGAAGACGGCCAGTTTCCGCGAAGTCGCCAACCGGTCGGCGCGCTCGGCCATCGCCCGCAGCGAACTGCGCCGCAAGAAAGCGGCCATGGTCCTCAAGGGCGTGATTGTGGGCATCGGACTGTTTATCGGCATCGCCCTCGTGACCACGCCCCTGTGGTTCCGCGAATCGTTCGTGCTGCACGGCCTGGCCGCGATCATCGGATGCGCGCTGGTCGGTTACGACCTGTATCGCAATTATCGCGAGTTGCGTGAGGAGGCCGGCGGGTCGTCCGGTTCCAAGCGGTCAGATCAAGCCAAGCCCCCGGCGACCGCCGACGTTCCGACGGCAGACGTCCCGACGGCAGACATCCCGACGGCAGACGTTTCGACGGCCGAGCCCGCGAAAGAAGTGCGGATCGAAGAGTAGCCGCGGCCAATGCGGTTCATCGGGTCGATCTGAACAGACTCGCATTGCCGCCTGCCGGCTTTTAGAATCGCCGCCCGCCGATCGTCGCAGCCGGATCGCGACGGACTTTGTCGCACGATCGGCGGATGATCTTCGTAGGCACCACTCCCCGCCCGCGCGGGGACAACTGAGGCGAATCAGACGGCATGACGATCGGCGATATTGAGCAGCTGTTCGATCGCGTGCAGCAGGAGATCCGGAAGGCGGTCGTCGGACAGACCGAATTGGTCGAGGGCGTTCTGTTCGCCCTGTTCTGCGAGGGCAACGTGCTAATCGAAGGGCCGCCGGGGCTCGGCAAGACGCTGCTGGTCAATTCGCTCTCGAAGGTTCTCGATTCTCAATTCGGACGCGTTCAATTTACGCCCGATTTGATGCCGTCGGACATCACCGGGCATTCGGTGTTCGATATGCGGGAGAAGGAGTTCACGTTCAACCGGGGGCCGATCTTCACGAACCTGCTGTTGGCCGACGAAATCAACCGCGCCCCCGCCAAGACGCAGGCCGCGCTGCTCGAAGCCATGCAGGAGCGGCAGGTCACCGTCGACGGCAAGACCTACCCGTTGCCGCGGCCTTTCATCACGATCGCGACTCAGAATCCGCTCGAGCAGGAAGGCACCTATCCGCTGCCCGAAGCCCAGCTCGATCGCTTCCTGTTCAAGCTGCTGGTTGACTACCCTACTGACGCCGAAGAGCAGGACATCCTCAAGCTCTACGCAAACGGCCGGGACAGCCACAACCTATCGACGTTCGGACTGGAGTCGGTCATGACGGCCAAGATGGTACGTTCGGTCCAAGAGGTCGTGCGCGGCATCCTGATCGAGCCGCAGGTCATCACCTACATTTCGGCAATCGTGCAGAAGACGCGGGCCTGGAACACGATCGAAATTGGCGCCAGCCCGCGGGCCGGCGTCGGCTTACTGATCGCATCGCGGGCCGCGGCGGCCTGTCGCGGGCGAGACTTTGTGATTCCCGACGACGTCAAAGACCTCGCGCCCAGCGTGCTGCGGCACCGGATTCGATTGCAGCCGGACGTCGAGGTCGAAGGCGTTTCGGAGGAAGAGGTCATCCGCGATCTGCTCGACTCGGTCGAGGCCCCCAAGCGATGATGCCCCGGCTGCGGTTGATCGGCCTTGTCGCGGCAGCAGCACTGCTCGCCGTCCCGGCGATCTGGTATCCCGCGTTCGCCGCCGCTGCGACGGTGGCGAACGGCGTGATCGCCCTGGTCGCAATCTACGACCTCTGGTCATCCCCCCATCCGCGTCACGTCGTTCCCCGTCGCCAACTTCGTGACGTGCTCAGCGTCGGCGTGCGAAACCCGATCCGCATCCGATTGCGCAATCGCAATGAGCAGGCGATCCTCATCGAGATTCACGAAGAGCCGCCTGCCGGTTCGACGATCGACGACCTGCCGGCCCGGCTCGAACTCGATGCGGGGCAAACCCGGACGATCCTGTATCACATCGTCCCGGAATACCGCGGGCGGGGCGAATTCGGCCGGATGTTTTTGCGATCGGTCAGCCGCCTCGGTCTTTGGACTTTAACTGCGACGCGGATCGAGCCGCGGCAGGTGCGGATCTATCCCGACATTCGCTCGGTGCAGAAGGCGGAACTACTCGCGCGGCAGAATCGACTCGCCGAGGCGGGGGTCCGCATGTCGAAGCTCCGGGGTCGCGGCAGCGAGTTCGATCGCTTGCGGGAGTATCGCCGTGAAGATGAATATCGCGACATCGACTGGAAAGCGACGGCCCGCAAGCAGGAATTGGTCAGCCGCGAATATCAGGTCGAGAAGAATCAGAACGTGATCATCCTGCTCGATGCCGGACGCGGGATGTGCAACGTCTCCGGTGGCGTCCGGCATTTCGACCGGGCGCTCAATGCCGCGGTGCTGTTGGCATACGTCGCCGCCCGGCAGGGGGATACCGTCGCGATGCTGGCTTGCTCGAACAAAGTTGAACGGTGGGTGCCCTCGCTACGAGGCACGACGGCGGTCGAGCGGTTGGTGCAACGGGCTTACGACCTTGAAGCGGCCTATGTCGCGACCGATTACGACCTGCTCGCCAAAGAGGTTCGCCGTCGCCAGCCGAAGCGATCACTCGCCGTGCTGATCACCCACGCCCTCGACGACGTGCATCTGTCATCAATGACCGGCCCGATCCGTCGACTCAAGTCACCACATCTTGCTTTAGCGGCGTTCGTGAAGAACGAGCCGTTGGAAGCCCGCGCCCACGCGATTCCGACGACCGACCTCGACGCTTTTCAAGTCGCCTCGGCATCCGCGCTATTTCGCTCACAGCAGCTCGGCGTCCGCAAACTCGAACAATCGGGCATCCTCGCCGTGCAGGCGTCTCCGGAAGACCTCGCGGGCCGGATCATCAATCAATACCTCGAAATCAAAGCGAGGCATTTATTGTAATACACAAGCCCGACGCGCAAGCGAGGGATTTGCTCTTAAACTCCCTTGCTTGCGCTGCGGGCTAGTTAAGCGATAGGGATTTGCTCTTAAACTCCCTTGCTTGCGCTGCGGGCTAGTTAAGCGATAGGGATTTGCTCTTAATCTCCCTTGCTTGCGCTGCGGGCTTATTGAGCGCGAGAGATTTGCTCTTTAATTCCCCCTGCTTGCGCTGCGGGCTTGTGTAGCGATGCCTCAATCAAACGAGACGTCGATCGAGCTCTCGCCCTTCTTCATCACGCGTTGCCCCGGAAGGTAAACCTGATCGGGGCGATCGGGACCGATCTTGATCGTGTAGCGATCATCCCCGTAGACGGGCGGATCGAAGAACGAGCCGTTGGGGCGGAGCGTATAGATAATCTCGCCCGTTGACTCGGCGACGACCTGCACGACCGGCGGTTCGTCTCCTTCGAACTCCAACGTGGGCAGATAGCCGATCGGCTCGCGGCCGTCATTGGCCATTTGATTGACCTTGACCGGCCAACCGACGAATTGCTTTGAACCTTCGCTCGCCGATCGCGGCCACGATTCGAAGATGATGTCACGTGTCGATTTCTTAAAGCGAATGATGCCGTAGCCGGAACCGTAATCGGGGCTCTCATCCGGATTCGAGTACGCCCGCATCGTGAGTTTGTTCTCGAAACCGTCGAGATAATCCCCGGTCCATTGCAGCGGAACATCGTCGAATGAGTTTGATCCTGATCCGGGGATCGGGCTCCAATACCGGCTGTAAATGGAATTGACGACGGCCGGGCCACAGAACGCCCACGGGCCGTCACGAAATTCGTCGATGCCGTATTTGGTCACCGTGCCGAGATGCTGGTCCCCGCACAGGTGCACCGCGAGGCAGCGCTGCAGCTCTCGGACCGCTCTTTGCCGACCGGCTTGCGGCCAGCCGTTATTGTCGAGGTCGGCGTGCAATCGCGAGGAATCGCGGCCGTGCAGGTGGGCCGCCCCGCTCCAGATCGTTTGCGAGAGCACGCATTTCATCTGCGTGTCGGTCCAGTCCTGACCCCACTTGTTGAGAAAGTCGAGCTGGCGCTTGCCCAACAGTTCCAGACCGGGCACGTCGATCGATGCGGGATCGTAATCGGGATTGATAATATGGTCGGGACGGGGACCCTGCTGCGGGATTTTACCCTTCGGTCCCGTCTTCCACTTGCGATCTTCAATGATGGCGAAGTCGACCCCGCCGACGTTCAGTGACGTGTAATAGACGCTGATGTCGCGTTGAATCGGCGTCGGGTCAAATCCGTCGGGCAGGTGGGACGTCTGACAGCGCTGAACCATGTTGACGTAATTGACCGGGTAGTAATAACCGCCGGCCGGCCCGGCGGAGCTCTCGGCCCGCTTGCCACCCTCGCCCCAGATATTTGCCTGCCCGATATCGTGATCATCAGGAATCGCGATCACCGGGCGATCCTTAATGATGTCGGCGAACTGTCGGCCCCACATCAGCCAAGCCGCAGAGTGCTGCGTGTGGTCGTAGCTTTGATCACCGGCGAAGAAGAGCAAATCGGGATCGATTCGTTTCACGTTGTCGATCACCGACTGCCGGTCGCCGCGGTCTTTATTAGAATTGCACGAGAACAGTCCGACGACGATCTCATCCTGGTGAACCGGATCCTTCCGGATGAAGCCTTCGTACGTCGATCCGCCGTCGTGACTGAGCCGGTACTTGACGCCTTGCGCGTCGTCCCAATCTTCGATGCGAAACAACGCCGACCAACCGAGTTCGTGGACCTTTTCGGTACCGACGTTTTCCCATGCCCCATCACGATTCACTTCGAGCGTGACTTCGCGGGACTCTTCGGGCAATAACGGATAGAGCTGGGCGGAGAGTTTCAGCACGCCATCGCTGACGGTGTAGAGCCCGAAGCCGATGACCTCGTCACGCGGAACCATCAGATTACGGAAGTCGCCTTCGGGCCGCCGTTGGGCGACCTTCCACCACTCACCGCTACCGGCGTCATCAAGTTTCGGGAATCCTTCGAACGGCCCCGCACCGGCGGATGTCGCGACGGAGAAAACGAAGGTGGCAAGCAGTATGAGTCGAGTCATGAGCGAGATTGAGTAAATCGAAGATATTTTTAGTAAACAAGCCCGACGCGCCAGCGAGGGACTTTAAGAAATCGCCCTCGCTTGCGCGTCGGGCTTGTGTGCGTTGGGGTATCGTGAAGTCTATTCCGCTACGGGCCATTTCAGCCCGTGTAGTTTGATGCCTTTGAAGTCGGCGAGGTCGCTGATGTACCACTCACCCTCGTGGGCGAACACTTCGGGAGCTTTGATTGGAAACTCCGCGATCAATTTCGAGTCGTCATCGATTCCGAAATCGGTCGGATCGTCGGAACGATACACGTACGTCTTGAAGGTGATCGACGACGCTCGAAAAAGATAGAAGTAACCGTCGAGTTCGACGACGTAGGGGCTCTCGGCACTGACCGGGCCGGAACCCGCTTTCCCGCCGAATGAGACCATTTTCGACGGCGTCCAATCGAGCAGATCTTTTGACGTCCGCAGATTCACATAGCCGCGTCGATCGAGGGTCGAGACGGTCGAATAGGCGTAATAGGTTCCATTCGATTTGAGCAGCATGACGTCGCGACCGCCATCGGGATAGAGCAGATTACCGCGATCGCCGCCCAGGTCGAGCCGCTCGAAGTCCTTCCCATCACGTGAGACCATCAGGCGAATCCCGCCCGAATTGTAGAAGCACAGATAGGGCCAGCCCCGGAACTCCTCCTGCATGAAAAACGGTGCCTGCATTTGCTCTGTGATGCGGCCGTTCTCTTCGACTTTCTTCTCCCCCCATTCTATTTCGGCTCGCGCGACGACGCCGAGCGGTTGCCAATTTTCGGCGGTCAGCGACTCCCCGCGCCAGCCGTAGAGCAACCGACTCACTTTGGTTCCTCGCATGCACGCCCAGAGCGTCCACGTGCCGTCTTCGGCCTGTAAGAAGCCGTGATCGACGATGTGCTCTTTGCGTTCGATCGGTCCGCTCAGTTCGCCCAGGTCGGGGGAGGTGCAAACGCGATACGACTCCCCCGTCAGGACCGGAATGCGCGCAACGGCCTCGGACTTCTCGGCCGTCGCCGGAGCCGCGGCGAAGATCGAGGCGCAGACGGTCAGACTCAGAATTACCGTTCGGAGAATCATGTCGGAGGGATCATTTCAGTGAACAGCGTTTGTCGATACGTCCCATCATGTCACCAGATTCGGCGGGGGGAAAGCAAGCTCGTTGCGGCCACGAAAAAAGCCCCCGGCATAGTGCCGGGGGCTTTGAATAGGGCAGGCGCCCTCAGATGCGTAGTCGGCCTTGCGACCGGGTCTCATCTCATTCTCTCAGCGGTTCCCAATTTTGTTACGGATCGATTGAGAAAACCGTTGGACGAAGTTTGAAGAACTTTTGAAAGTTCTCCGAACTTTCTCTATTCGACGTTCAGCGTCACGAATCGGGCCCCCTGCGGACTCCGAATCAGCAACAGCAGTCCGTTTTCGACATTCGCCGCCTCGTAGGCGGTTTTGAAGTCATCGACCGACGACAGACCCGAGTTGCCGGCTCGTGAAATCACCAACCCCGGGCGAAGGCCCGCGAATTGGGCCGGCGAACCCGGAGTCACTCCCGTGACCACCACACCGCGGACACCTTCGCCGTATCCGAGTTGTTCGGCAACGTCTGAGGTCAGGTCCTGAAGCTCCAGGCCGAGGTCATCGAACTCGACCGAGGCTTCCTCCGACTGTTCTTCTGACTCGCCGTCGGAGTCGCTCGTGTTGACGACGCGGCCGAAGTCCTCCGGCATTTCGTTGAACGTGATGTTCAACGTCATTTTCTTGCCATCGCGGAGCAGCGTGACCGGGTAGCTGTCGTCAATCTTGAGCAATTCGACGATCGCCTGCAGCTTTCGAGGGCCGGTCACTTCGCGGCCGTCGAGAGTCAGAACGAGGTCGCCGACCTGCAGCCCCGCTCGATCGGCCGGACTGCCTTCGAAGACCTGCGTGATGATCGCCCCGCGGGCACGGTCGGTACCGAACTGCGCGGCCAAGTCGTTGCTGAGCGGCTGAATGCCGACGCCGAGATAAGCCCGTTGCACCTCGCCGTTGTCGATGAGTTGCTGGGCGACCCAACGGGCCATCGAGACCGGAATGGCGAAGCCGATGCCGTCGTATCCGCCGCTCCGAGACGAGATCGCCGTGTTGATGCCGACGACCTGTCCGGAAAGATCGACGAGCGGTCCGCCGCTGTTGCCGGGATTGATAGCCGCATCGGTTTGGATGTAATCCTCGCGTTCGTTGATGCCCGGTCCGCGGCCCTTGGCACTGACGATTCCGGCGGTGACCGACATATCAAGGCCGAACGGGCTGCCGAAGGCGAGCACCCAGTCACCCACTTTGGCGGCGTCACTGTCGCCCAAGGCGACTTCGCTCAGGTTGTCGGCTTCGATGCGCACGATCGCGACGTCGGTTCGAGGATCGGTCTCGAAATCAGTCGATTCGAATTCGCGACCATCACTGAGTTTGACGAGCACGGTTTCGGCGCCTCGGACGACATGGCTGTTGGTCATCACGATTCCGTTGGCCGCATCAATGATGAAGCCGGAGCCTTTCGACTGTCGCGACGGCATAAACTGCCGTCGCTGCTGCCCCTGCGGAGCCTGTGGCCCGCGTCGTAAGAATTGCCTCAATTGCGGATCGTTCTCAAAGAAGCGTTCGAAGGGCGTGCCTTCGAACTGCTGCAACGGTAAGGGGCTGTCGCCAACAACGACTTCCCGCCGTTTCGAGGTTGCCTCGATCGAAACGATCGCCGGGAGAACGGCATCGCTGACGTCCCGAAAAGCGCTCGAGAGATTGCGGGCGTCAATCGCCCCCTGCTTGGCTTCTTTGCTTTTGTAGAGATCAGGGCCGGGCGTGGTCTGAGCCCACACGCCGACGGTTCCGGCGATGACGGCCCCGACGACGATCCCGCCGACCCAACTCGCACTGGTGCGAAACATTTTCATAAGCCTGTAACTCCTTCAATTTGGAAAAACGAATGGCCGGCGCGACGCCGTTTTCCGAAGTGGCCCCATCCGATTCCGTTCGGAGGGCATCATGAGTGTTCAGAAAGCGTTTGCCGGATTCAAGAAACCTGGACCCGTGCCATTGTCTACGTAAATCGTGGTTTGACCGTTGGAGAATCTGAATTTGTCGTTGTGCTCTCGGTGAAATCAGCGACTACGATCTCCCCGGCACCGAACGGTTCGGGCCAGACTGACCCGACACGCCGGCCCGACACTTAGGCCGAACGCTTTCGTCGCTCGAAGCCCCTCTATTATGCTCAGCAGGGTTCAGATTTGATTCGAGGCCTTCCCCATCCGCCGGTAACGATTTCTCTGCGGCTAAATCCATGTCTCAAGCTTCCGGTTTCGATGTGTCGCTCACCGAATGCGAACGAATTCTGAAGCACACGTTCGGCGACCGCAAATTGCTGATGCACTGCCTGACGCATTCCTCGATTGCGGCAACGCGAAGCGACTCGAACGAACGGCTCGAATTCCTTGGCGACTCGGTCCTCGGACTGATCGTGTGCGAATTGCTGTTTCGCGAACAGCCCGATGCGACTGAAGGAGACCTCACGCGGTTGAAGTCGACGTTGGTCAGTCGCGTGACCTGCGCTCGAATGACGTCGCAGTTAGGTCTCGATCGATTCGTGCTGCTCGGCAAGGGACTCAGCGGAGCTGATGCGATTCCCGACTCGGTCCTCGGTGCGGCGTTCGAGGCGCTGATCGCCGGTTTGTATCTCGACGGGGGCTTTGACGCCGCGCGTCGTTTTTTGGAGCCGGTGATTCGCGATGAGATGGCGCGACTGCTCTCGCTCGAAGTTTCGGAGAACTACAAGAGCCGCCTTCAGCACTACACGCAGGCGCGGCTCGGTCTGACGCCGTCTTATCGACTCTTGGGAGAATCGGGGCCGGACCATTCGAAACGATTTCAAGTCGTCGCGGTCGTGGGCGAGGAGACGTTCGAACCGGCATGGGGCGGCAACAAAAAAGAGGCCGAACAGGCCGCCGCCCGAAATGCGCTCGGGCAATTGGACCCCGAAGATGCGCACGAATCTTGCGCGTAAGCACTGGCGTGATTGCCTGCGACTTAGTGCGTGAACGAGTCTCGCACCGTTTTTGATCGCGCAAAAAGAAAGACGACCGGTGGGGACCGGCCGTCTGCCAATAAGAACATCGCGCGATTGGAAGTCGCGACATGCCAGGCCGTCAGGCCTACTTCTTCTTTTTGGCCGCCTTCTTCTTGGTCGCTTTCTTCTTGACCGTCTTCTTCTTCACCGTGGGCTTCTTGGCAGCCTTCTTCTTGACAGACTTTTTGGCTGCCTTCTTTTTGACGGTCTTCTTGGCTGCCTTCTTCTTGACAGTTTTCTTGACCGCTTTCTTCTTGGCCGCCTTCTTCTTCGGTGCCGCCTTTTTGGTTGCGGCCTTCTTGGTTGCAGCTTTCTTCGTTGCAGCTTTCTTAGCCACCACTCGTCCTCCTGTAACGGACAATCGGTGGCAACCTAACCGCTGGCTCCGGGCTCTTAAGGCGGCTTGGTTGCCGTTCAGAACAACCGTGTTCGTGGAAGAGAGAAATTTCTCATCAAGCTGCTTGCTGCTTCCCCAAAAGCATCAAGCGATAAGCGACTCCCCCAACCGCCGCACATGCTACGCATTCACTACTTTTCTGCAAGCCCTATCAACGTCTTAACACGTTGTCGGCGCATACTTTCTTCGAAGTGATCGCGCATCGAATCGCGCGTTCGGCTCGATCATGCAACCGATTGATGCCATCACACGCGCGACCAAACGTCGCGCATGTAGTCGATGCTGCGCTCGGCGATCACGTCGCCGCCGGGCGAATAGTCGAACACTTCGACCGAGACCCAACCGTCGTAAGCGCTCTGCTTGAGCGCTTCGAAGATCGGCTCGAAAGACACGTCGCCCATACCTGGGCCTTGCAGATTGACGTCGTTCGCATGGAAGTGACCGGTCCAACGAGCGAAGTCTTTGATGACCTGCGGGACCGGCACGTTCTCACCACCGAGCATCGCTTTGACGTCCTGATGCAGGCAGACGTTCGGCGATCCGACGCGTTCAATCAGTTCCACGCCCTCCGCGCAGGTGTTGATAAAATCGGTTTCATTCGGTGCGAGTGGTTCAATACAAATTTTGACGCCGCGGACCTCACAAGTCGGCATCGCGGCTTGAATCACGCCGACGGCGTTCGCCATTGCATCCTCGCGCGACATGCCGTTTTGCAAACCGCGCTGCTGCGGGGAGCCGAACACCATCAGTTCGCCGCCCAGGTCGGCGCAGCAATCGGCCAGCGCGATCAGATACTCAGCCGTCCGCTCGCGAACCGATTCGTCATCGGTCGTGAGGTGAAAGCCCTCAGTCTTCGCCAAGAGCCAATGAAGGCCGATGATCTCGAGCCCGGTTGCTTCGGCGGTTCGTCGGAGATCGCCGCGCTGGGCGGCGGTCACGTCGTTGATGTTCGGCGCCAACGTGAATGGCGCGACTTCGATTCCTTCGTAACCGAAGCCGGCGATCTTGCGACACTGCTCTTCCCACGAGAGGTCCGCGAACAGCTCCTGACACATGGCGAACTTCATCGGAACTCCAATCAAATTTTTGCGACGGCCTGATTTCTGAAAAACGACGTCCGACCTTAACCGGCAATGCAGGCCCTCGCGATCCTCCGCGTCCTCCGAATATGCCGATCGTGCCGCAGGCGCAAGGCACCGAAGCTCGGCAGTTGTGGAAGACGCGGCAATCGGGGCGAACCGGTCGAGCGACGCAGTCTCCGATGACGAACGAAAGGATACCGGTCGAGAGGATTACACCCGACCGGTCGGTCCGACCTTGACCGCGAGTTGCATCCCCTTACGAACGGAAACACATTCCCATGAAAAGTCACACCTGGATCGCCGTCTTCGCGACCGCGTGCCTGGTTAATCTCCAGGTCGCGGCGGCAGGACTGTGCGGGGCGTCCAGCTACGACTGCTGCCCCCCCAGCTGCTGCGCGCCAACCGGCGACTTCTGTACTGCGAAATCTGATTGCGTGACGTACAAGACGGTCCAAGAGACTGTCTACGAACCGAAGACCATCCGCTGCTGCAAGACCGTCATGGAGACCGTTTGCGAGCAGGTCCCGGTTCCCTGCAAGAAAACGGTTTACGACACCTGCTATCGCAATGAGTGCTACACGGTTTGTAAGCCGGTCTACAAGACCTGCTACAAAACCGTGACGCAGAAGGTCTGCAAACCGGTCTACAAGACCTGTTACAAGACCGTCACCTGCAACGTCAAAAAGCCGGTCTACAAGACCTGTTACAAAGAAGTCTGCCAGACGATCTGCAAGCCGGTTTACAAGACCTGCTACAAGACCGTCTGCCAGTCTTACTGCGAGCCGGTCTACAGCACCTGCTACAAGGAGGTCTGCTGCCAGTCCTTCAAGACCGTCACCGACACCTGCTACAAAGACGTCTGCTACACGGTCAAGAAGCCGATCACCGAGACGAAGTACGTCGACGTGTGCACCGGCTATTGGAAGACGGTTCAACAGCGGATTCCCGGCCAGGTCATCGAAAAGTGCGTCGTTGATCGGCCCACCTGCTGTGCCCCGGCTGCCCCGAGCTGTGCCTGTGGTGCGGACGCCTGCAGTTGTGCCGCTCCCCCGGCATGTCACACCGTCAAGGTGCAGTGCCCGGACCGCATCATCTGCAAAAAGGTCTGGTGCCCGAAGGTCGAAAAGAGAGCCGTCTGCTGCACGCGGTACGTCTCCGAAGTTTGCCACAAGAAGGTGCCTTACACCGTCTGTCGCAAAGTTCCGGTCACGATCCGCAAGAAGGTTCCTGTCACGACCTGCCGCTATGTGACGAAGACACGCACCCGCAAGGTCCCTTACACGACCTGCCACACGGTGAAGTGCGTCGTCAAGAAGAAGGTGCCGGTCACGACCTGCCACTACGTGAATCAGTGCATCACGAAGCGGATTCCCTACACGACCTGCAAGATGACGACCCAGTGCATCACGAAGAAGGTCCCCGTCACGACCTGCCACACGGTCAAAGAGACCCGCACACGGAGAGTCCCTTACTGCGTGCCGCGGCAAGTCTGCACCGTGAAGTACGTGACGAAGACCAAGTGCGTGCCGCGTAAGGTCGAGTACACGAAGGTCGTCTGCGTGCCGCGGACGGTCTGCCGCAAGGTTCCGGTTTGCGTGCCGAGCTGCTGTGCTCCCACGCCAACCTGCAGCATGCCCTGCGACGATAAGTGCAGCCTGTAACTCTATCGGCAACGCCGACCCGGCCCGCACTCCGGGACCGGCGACAATCAGCACAAGGGCGGTTCCACGACGGAGCCGCCCTTGTTGCGTTGTTGAAGCGAGAGGCGAGAGGCGAGAGGCGAGAGGCGAGAGGCGAGAGGCGAGAGGCGAGAGGCGAGAGGCGAGAGGCGAGAGGCGAGAGGATTTTACATCAACAAGCCCGCAGCGCAAGCAAGGGACACCATCAACCGGATTCGACTTCTCAAAAACCGAACGCGTGTCGCGACGAAGTATTCATGACTCGCTTGAGGCGCTCTGCAATCTCTGCGGAACCCACGTCCGAAACTCGTCCGCGTAAGGCCGTGCGATCACATGCTGAGCCGTGTAGTCCTGAATCACACCCGGATCGCTCAGGCGATACAGCAAGGCCTCATCACTGTGACGTTGCGAATCGTCCGGCAAGCTCTGAAGCAGACAGTGATACCGGCCGGCATTCGCGCCAGCGATCTGCAGATCGTTGTTCGCTGCCGGCAGCATGTCGGGGAACAGAACGCGAAAGTGATTCGTCGCCACCAGCGGTTCATCCCCTTCTGGCCGTCGCAGCGCAAACACCCGCGGTCCGCGTTCGATCACCACGCGCTCCGAGTTCTGTCGACCGACGACCGTGAAGACCGCCCCCGAGGTCAGCCGCGTCTTTGATAGACGCTGCACCGCGGCTGCGAACGTTGAGGCGCCTTCCAAAACTTTTCTAATGAGCAGCAGCACGGGATAGCCGAGCCGATCGGTTCCACCCGGGGCCGGGACCGCGTTCAGAGCGATGGCAAACCCCCGGCTCGACATCCCAGTGACGACACCGATAGACCCCGGAAAGCCAGCGTGCGTGATCTTAGCACCGTTCTTCAACGTCAACCTGATCGTCGCCGTCGCGCGGGCAAGCGGGCCTTCCGGCAACCAATCCATATTGCGGGCGAGGACCGGTCCGTCGGGCGTCGCGATCGCTGCGCTCGAGCAACCCATTTGCGACAACGCCAGATCGTAAATGATATTCGCAACGATGATTTCCCGCGGATCGACGCCCACCGCTTTCGCGTACGCGGCTGCCTCTCGACGGAATAGAAAACCGGTCCGCAGGTGAATCAGCGGCGCAAGCTTCAACGCTTTTTTCGGTAGTTCGCTCCAGATGCTCTGAAGCAATTGGCGTCCGCGCTCGATCAACTCCGGCGGAAATGCCTCCACCTGATCGACGAGACGTCTGCGGAGATCAAGCTCGACCTGCGGCGCAACAATCCAAGGCGCGTCGCTCACTTCACACGCACCTCATCGGCGCGGCCTTCCCGGTCAAGCTGCTCCGCATCGTAGCGATCGACCAATTCGGCATTCGTCGCTTGGTTCCGCTCGGCTTCGGTCGCAATGTCACCTGACACGCCGACCTTCGCACCGACCCATTCCTTCAGATCGAGCACGACCCGAAACATTGCCGGGACCAACAGCAACGTGAAGATGGTCGAGAAGATCAATCCGCCCAACACGACCGAACCAAGACCGCGATATAATTCGCTGCCCGCCCCGGGGAAGCAGACCAGTGGCAGCAGCCCCAATACCGTCGTCAATGTCGTCATGAAGATCGGTCGAATGCGGGTTCGCACGCTTTCGAGGATCGCCTGATGCGGCGCGAGGCTGCCTTCCCGAATCAGGTTCAGCGATTGGTGGACGATCAGAATCGGGTTATTGACCACCGTGCCGATCAGAATCACGAAGCCCAACATCGTCAGCACGTCGAGAGGTTGCAGGACAAACAAATTCAACACCCGCAAGCCAACAAATCCTCCGACCGCGCCGAGCGGGACGCTCAAGATGATCACGACGGGATAAAGCCACGACTCGAACAACGCCGCCATCAGCAGATATGTGATGACCAGCGCGATCAGCAGATTAATCCAAATCGAGTTCCAGGCCTCGGTCAACTTGTCCGCCGTGCCGGCTAACGTGATGCGATAGCCGCCTTTGAGCTGCCCCGATTCCCGCAGGGGAGCAACGATCTCCTGATTGATCAGTTCCATGGCGTCTTCGAGCGCCATCTCCGGCGGAGGCGAGACTTCAATCGTGATCGCCCGGACGCGCTCGCGGTGATTGATCTGCTCCGGACCACTGGCGAGTTCCACGGTCGCGAGCGCTTCGAGCGGCACCAGAAAGCCCTGCGGGGTCGAGATGGAGAGTGACCTGACATCCTGAGATCGACTCGCCAGTTCGGTCTCGCCGACGATCCGCAGATCGATCTTGTCGCCGTCGAGGTAGTAGTCGCCCGCGTAGGCGCCGTCGACGAGTGCATCGACGGTGTATCCGAGATCGACGGCGTTAAAGCCCATCTGCGCCGCTTGCAGCAGCTTGGGCTTCACGTGCAGTTCGGGGCTTGAGAGATCGAGACTCGGCACCGGCCGGGCCTGCGCCGTCGGCATGACCTGCCGCACCTTTCCGAACGCCTGCCCGCCGAGCTGCACGAGTTTGGTCAGATCGGGCCCCGTAATCTCGACATCGATCGTGCGCCCGGCCGTGAGCCCCTGCTCGAACAAACTCGACTGCTTGGCTACCGCAAATGTGCCCGGCAATTGCGAACCGACCTTCTGCACCAGCGGCACGAGCTCTCCGACTCGCATCGGTTCATAGGCCCGCAGTCCGAGAAAGACGCTGCGATTGCGGGCGACATAAAAGAAATCACCGACGACCGGATAGTCGAGCTGCTGCGCTTCGGCACTTTCGGGATCGACGTCCCAGTAGGGTTTGAGGGCATTTTCGACCGTCTCACCCATGTTGCTGAGTTCCTGAATGTTGTAGCCGGGCGGCGGCAACAAAATTCCGAACACCAGATTGCGATTTCCCGTCGGCAGGTATTCCGCCTTCGGAAGCAACAGCGCCGTCCCCACGAGCGAACTACCGACAAGCAATGCGATCATCGCGATGCGGGCGATCGAGCCGCGCTGCATCCACGCGTTGATGCCGACGATCACGGCAACAAATCCCGATCCTAATTTCGTAATCGGGAAGACAATCGCATTGCCGATTCGGGCTGCGGTACCATCTGCTTTCGCGGGGCGCTCCCCCTCGGTAATCAGTCGGGCCGAGAGCGTCGGAATGAGCGTGATCGAGACCAGCAGCGACAGTCCGACCGCTCCGCTGATCGCCAGCGCGATATCGCGAAACAGTTGCCCCGCTTCCTGTTCGACGAAGACGATCGGCAGGAAGACCGCTACCGTCGTGAGCGTTGATGAGAAGACCGCACCCCAGACTTCAGCGGTCCCGCGCACGGCGGCTTGAAACGGCTTCTCCCCGAGTTCCGCATGCCGCCTGAAGATGTTCTCCAGCACGACGACCGCGTTGTCGACGAGCATCCCCACCGCGAACGCCATCCCCGCGAGACTGATCACGTTCAGCGAGCGCCCCAAGGTTTCCAGAATTAAGAACGTCCCGATGATACTCGTCGGAATCGCCAAGCCGACGACCAGCGCACCGCGAGCAAACCAGAAGCCGGCGGCAATGACCAATGCGATCGAAATAATGAAGAAGTAGGGCGACACGGTGGCAGAGAGCACGGCCGTGACCGCGATAATCGGGATCACGATCAGCGACCGGACCCCGAGGTGCAAGAAGAGCATCAGGACGATCATCGTGAGCGCCCCGCCGATGAAAATATTCTGCTGCACCAGCCGGACCGATGATTCGATGTATTCGGTCTCGTCATAAACCTGAGTCAGCGTCAGCCCGCGCTCGGCGAGCAGCCCTTCATTTAACTCGTCCCGCACGCCCTGCAGCCCCGCCATCACATCGATCACGTTCGCGCCGGTCTCGCGCAGCGCATTCAGCGCGATACTCGACTCCCCATAGCGCCGCACGAAACCGTCCGGCTTCTTGTAGCCGAGTTCGACTTCGGCGACGTCACTGACATAGACGGGTTGGCCATCGCGCACCGCGAGCAATTGATTCGCGACCTGTTCGGGGGATCGGAACTGCCCGAGCGTTCGCACGACGTATCGCCTCTTGCCTTCCCAGTAATCGCCGCCGGAGACGTCGTCATTTTGCCCGCGCAACACGTTCCGCACCTGCGGGATCGTCAGCTCTCGCGCGGCCAGGCGTTCGCCGTCGACGATCACCTGCAATTCGTCTTCCAACCCGCCCAGCACGTTTGCCTGAGAGACGCCCTCGACCCGCTCGAATCGAGCTTCAATTTCATCCTCGGCGAATCGGCGCAGCTTCGTCACTTCCAGTTCGGGGGGCGGAAGCAGCTCCTTGGCGGCGGGATATTTGTCAGCGAGACGCCGCAACCGCAGCATTGCCAGACCGGGGTTGAAGGCATCGCGAATCTGCTGCAGCTCTTCATCGACATCCGGATGCGCCGCCTGAAACGTCGCCAATTCGTCATCGGTCGTGAAGTTCGGAGAGAGGATGAACCAAGCGATCGGGCGATCGTTCGCGTTCGCCGTCTCGATCACCGGCTTGTCGGCATCTTCCGGATACTCCGCCACCTGTTCGAGTCGGCTGATTACGTTGACGATCGCGCGGTCCAGATTCGTACCGACGATGAATTCCAGCGTAACGGTGCCCCGCGAGTCGCTGCTCTCGGAAGAGAGCTTCTTCAGGTTCTCGACGCTCTTGAGCTGCTCTTCCTGCTCGATGATGATTTCGCGTTCGATCTCCTGCGGACTCGCCCCCGGCCAACGCGTCGTGACGGTGATCGTTGGCGTTTGCACCTCCGGGGTGAGCTGCAACGGCATTTGGAACAACGCGATCGTGCCGAAGAGCGCAAACAGCAGCACGCCCACCGCCACCTTAATCGGGTTCGTCACAAACGCGTGAATTAAGTTCATGCCTTCACTCGATCTTCAATTCGCAATCGTTGCCACTGAAACAAGCCCGCAGCGCCAGCACGGGATTTGATCGAAAAGTTTCCGACCGCAGAAAGCTACGAAGTCTTCGATACCGTCCCTCGCTTGCGCGTCGGGCTATTGATTATTCGCCCCTCGCTTGCGCGTCGGGCTATTTTCATCGTCGTTGCGTGCCGACTTCGTGTTCCAGCGTACCAGCGAGGGCTGGCCCGGCCGCGGCGGAATGATCCGTTCATTGCCGCGCGAGACCACGATCTCGCCCGCCTTGAGTTCTCCGGTCACGCCGATGCGTCCTTCGTCGGAGACGCCTAATTTCACCGGCACCGCGCGAACGGACCCTTTGCCCGATTTCGGATCGCCGCCTTCGGGATCAACGACCCACACCATCGGCTGCGGCCCACCCAATACCAATGCGTCTTTGGGAACCAACAGCGTGTTCTCTTCGGGGCCGGTGGGAAGTGTCACGCGGGCGATCATCCCCGCCTTGAGCACCGGCAAACCGTCCTCAATTTTATTTGAGACACGAATCTTTACCGGAAAGGTCCGAGACCGCGGATCAGCCCGCGGAACAATATGCACGATCTCACCGGTCCACAGCGTTTGCTTTAGGGCCGGGACTTCCACTCTTGCCGCCGCACCCGCTCGCAAATTTGCGACATCGTTTTCCACGATATTTGCCAGCACGTCGACCTCGTCGAGCGCCACGACCTCGGCAACGGGATCACCCCGGCTGACCCACGCGCCCTCCTCGGTGTGCTCGGCAGCGATATAGCCGGCGAAGCGGGCGATCATCGTGTGCTTTGTGATCTGATCTTTGATCCGATCAACGACGGCCTGCTGCTTGGCGACCCGCGCCTCGGCCTGTGCGATGCGTTCGGTTCGTGGCCCCTCAATCGTTAGCTCATGGGTCGCCTTAGCCATCGCGTAGTTTTCAGCTGCGGCCGATGCCTGAGACGATGTCTCCTGCAGTTGGTCTTCCGTCACGGCACCGCCGCCACGGCGATAGAGCTGCTCAAATCGATCAAGGCGTCCCTGATAGAAATCCCACGTCGATTTCTTAGCGGCCATGTCGGCCCGCGTCTGTTCGATCTCCTGCGGTCGGCTGCCGTTCTTAAGCTCATTCAATTCCTGCTTCAGCAGTGCGAGCTCAGCCTGCTCGGCCTCCAATTCCTTCTTGATCGTCTCCGTCAGCAGTCGCGCCAGCGGCTGCATTTTTTCGACGCGGTCTCCTTCATTGATCAGAAATTCGACGACTCGGCCATCGACGGCGCTGCCGATGACTGCCGACTTGGTCGGCATAACCGTCGCCACGTAGCTGCGACCTTCCGACAAGTCCTGCGACGTGACCCGGCCCACTTCAACGATCGCCGCCGGGGGTTGCGCGAAACCGATCGAGCCGACCAACACGACTGCGACCATCGCTGCGCTGAAATCAATGCTTTGCCGCACCATTCAAGAGCCCTGTCAAAATTTGGATAAACTTAGAATCGATAGTCGTTTTTGCATTCAAGCCAGATCCGCCGAACGCTGGGCAACACTTCAATCTACAGCAGTGCACGCGGCAGGTCGATCAATGTCGCGCGATCGTTGCACAACCAAGGCTGAAGGCGAGACCCGCGATGAAAAAACGTCTGGTTCGCCCGGCATTCGCGACGATTCCGTCGATCTCTTCATCGTAGCGCAACGAGGCGGCTCTGGCAGGCGTAAATCCAAGAGTCGGTGGTGCCACCGGTCCTCCAACCTCTCACGGCCCCGCGACAAAGAGAAACAAATTGCCAAATTGGGCGACGATAGGTGTGGAGAACGAAACGACGCTCGCGTTTCCGGTTACGCAGACGCGCTGCGCGGTAACACTAGAAGCGGTATCAAATCGCCCAACATACAAGCCCGAGGCGCGAGCCGTCGGGAAAATCACTCGTCGATCGACCATCGGCTGGCGCCTCCGGCTGGTATTGAAATCGCTTCTAGGAGAATCTCTGCCTATTGCAGCGGATATCGCACGTCAGCTTTGCAGTGGATCGGTTCGCACGGACCAGAAGACCAGAAGGGTGGCTGTGGACGACACCTTTACGACGCCCACAGGGAACTTGTGTTCGGCAACGCCTTCGTCAAGCAATCCGAAATTGCGAGTGCGCGTTCCGGGGGCGGCGAAAACGCCGTCCCCGGCCACCCAAGAAGTACAAAAATACTCTTTCGAAACTGACACACCACCACCGGCTTCAATTGGTTGTTGACCTTCGCGATCGAATACAGACAATCCGGTAGGCGACAAATGCTCCCGAGTTTCCGACTGTCGGTTTTGATGCAGCCCGGACACGCACTCATCGATCGATCGCTCAAACGCAAAGCCACCGGCGAGGAATGTGAATGAGCTATTTCGCCGGCTTGACCCACGGCATCAAGCAGACGCGAAACGCCTCGGCGTGGGGTCTGTCGCTGGCACTGCACTTCGTCGTGCTGCTTTTGCTTTCGGCCATCGCGTTACCTGCAATTTTGAGCCCTGAAGATTTCAAAGTCGTCTCAGCCTGGGCCGACCCCGATCGCCGAGACGACCTACCGGTCATCATGACGGAGATGTCGGCAAACACCGACGAGGCCGTCTCGTTTCGCTCGTCCGGCTCCGGCGCGGCATCGCTCGCCGTTGCGACGGCGACGCCCGCGATTCGCTATGAGTTTGGTGAAGCGACGGCTCCGCAGCAATTCTTGAACGTCGACCCTTCCGAGTTGAATCAGCAAGTGGGCCGCCCTGGAGCGGGCAGACTGTCCGGCGCGAATGGAGCCGTCCCCGCAAAGGTTGTGCTCGAACAGGCCGTAACCCCGGCTGGCACGGCCGGGCATGTGACCGCCGGACTCCGCGGCACCCTCGAGCAAGGCGACACGCTCGTCGTATGGATGCTCGACCAATCGATCAGCATGCAGGAAGAGTTGGCCCACATGGCCGAGGCCATGCTGCCCGAAATGGTGGCCATCGAAAACAACTTCCGCCGGGCCGAAGCGGCGCGAAGAGAGTCGAAAGGCAGCGTCGAAGATCGCCAAGCCGAGGCCTCATTGCTCTTACATGCCGTCGTCGGATTCGGAAGAGGTATCAATGTCCTTCAGCCGCCGACGCCCCGCGGTCGGGTCGCGATGAACTCGTTCTTGCAGGTGCCGATCGATCATAGCGGAGCCGAAAACACCTTCAGCGCCGTGCGCAGTGTGATCAAGAGATTCAAGGCGAGCGGTCCGAACGCTCAGAAGAATCTGCATATCGTCGTCTGGACCGACGAGTCGGGCGATGACTATCTCCTACTCGAAGACACCATTGCCGACTGTCTTCGCTTCGGCGTGACCGTCTCGGTCGTCGGGCCATCGGCGGTCCTCGGGCAGCAGCGCGGCTATCACGGATACGTCGCGCCGGAAACCGGGCAACTGTTTCATCTCCCGGTCTCACGAGGTCCCGATACCTCGTTCCCGCAACGTGTCCGGCTGCCCTATTGGTTCCGGGGGATCCCTCCCGACTATGACGAGGCCTACCAGGGCCCGTATCACCCGCCGGGGCAGCCGATCTGGCAAGGGGGCAGCAATCTCGATTCGCTGCTCTCGGGCTTCCCACCGTACGCCCTCGTTCGCCTCTCAGCGCAGACCGGCGGCAGCTACACCATTTTCGATCGCGCAGGCGACCGCCCGCCGTACGATCTGGAATCTCTGCGCGAGTACCTGCCCGACTATCGTCGCTTCTCGTTCGTCCGCGACGAACTCTATTCCGACGAAAGCCTTCGCCTCCGGCGAGCCATCGTCCGCGCGGTCGAAGTCACGTGGACCGAATCGACCGTGCGAACGCCGCAGATGGCATTCGGCGGTAATCAGGTCACGCCCGCCATGATGAAGATTCAACTCCCGCTGCAACTCCAGGCGGAGCTGACGCGGCTCGCACGTTCCGAGCAGGTCGTCTTGCAGGCTTTGGAAGAACTGCAGATCGAAAACGCTCAGGAGCTTTACGAAGCCGAACAGTCGCCACGCTGGCGGGCCTGGTACGATTACAGCCGCGGCCGTTTGCTCGCAACGCTGCTCAGGATCGAAGAGTACCGCGTCGCCGCGTTGACGCTCACCCGGGGCGGTCTCGATCCGAATGCTAATTACGTGTCGTTCCTTCCCTCGCGGACGCTGTTGAGCACTTCTAAGAATGCCGATCGGGCAACCGAAGTCAGCGATTTGCTCAACCGCTGCGTATCCGAGCATCGCGGCACTCCCTGGGAATTGCTCGCTGCGAAAGAACTGGGGACGGGCCTCGGCATTGCCGTCCGCCAATTGAAGCTTCCGCCGCCACGTCCCGCCGCAGGCGGAGCGCCTCCCTCCGGCGGGACGAAGGTCAGCCTACCCAATCTCTGAGCGGCCGAGCGTTGAAGCTCCGACCGCGGTTTTGATTCCTGCAGCGAACGACTAAATTCGATCGGAGGTAATCAGCGTCGTCAAATTGCGATCGCAGGCCAAGGCCACAATTGATCGCCCGCGACGAATCCAGCTCATTCGAACGTGCAGAACCGAATGCTTCGCTTCCCCATCGTTTTGCCGGCTGCCGTCGTCATCGCGTGTGTTTTCGACGGCTCACTTGCAAACGCAGGCGAACGCGGAAATCGCGGCGACCGCCCGAATATCGTCTTCCTGTTGGCCGACGACCTCGGCTGGGCTGATCTCGGCTGTTATGGCAGTGACCTGCACGAGACGCCGCATCTTGATCGGCTTGCCACGCAGGGCATTCGCTTCACCGACGCCTATGCCTCCGCCAGCAGTTGCTCTCCGACGCGGGCGGCGCTGCTGACCGGAAAGAACCCCGCCCGGCTCGGCATCACCGATTGGATCGCGTGGAAGGCCGACTACGTCCGGCCCCACGCTAAATTGAAAGAGGTCTCGAACGCCGAGCAACTTGAGTTAGAGGAAGAGACACTCGCCGAACTGGTCGCTGATGCCGGCTATCGCACCGCCCACCTTGGCAAATGGCACCTCGGCCATGATCGGTACTTCCCGCAGCATCAGGGGTTTGACCTTAACGTCGGCGGCATCGAGACCGGCTTCCCGCCCGGCGGATTCTTCCTGCCGAATCGAATCGACCTGCCGAACGTCACGCGAGGCGAATATCTTACCAACTATCTGACCGATCGCGCCGTCGAGTTCATGCAGGACTCAAAAGACCGACCGTTTCTGCTATCGCTTTGGTATTACGTGGTGCATAAGCCGATCGAAGGACCGGACGATCTCGTTAAGTATTACGAGCGAAAGATTAGCCGCACGAACCCCCGACGGCATCGCAACGCCGAATACGCCGCGATGGTCGGCGCCCTCGACCGCAGCGTGGGGCGATTGCTCAACACCCTCGACGACCTCGGGATCGCCGACGAGACACTCGTCGTCTTCACCAGCGACAATGGCGGCATCGGCAAGAACTACGGTCGATGGGACGACGTGACCAACAACTGGCCGCTCAGACGCGGCAAGGGATCATATTACGAAGGCGGCCTGCGTGTCCCGCTCATCGTCCGCCAACCGGGTGTGACGCCATCGAACACGGAATGCAGCGTCCCGGTCGTCACGCACGATTGGTTCCCGACGATTTCGACCATGCTGGGCGAGGACACCGCCGATGATATCGATGGCGTCGACCTTTCTGAATTGCTTCGCCGCCCCGATGAGACGAAGCTCAACCGCCAAGCGATCTACTGGCACTACCCGCATTTCCACCCCGGCGGCGGACCCGGTACGGCAATGCGATCGGGCGACTGGAAGCTCATCGAAAATTTCGAAGACGGTTCCCTCGAACTCTACAATCTAAAGCAAGACATCGAAGAAGAATGGAACCTCGCCCCCGAGCGCCCGCTAATTGCCGATCGCTTGCACCGGCAGATGAAGAACTGGCGGGAGACCATCGGAGCGAAACTTCCGAAAGCGAATCCCGACTATGATCCCGAACGAGCCCACCAGCACGTTTGGCTCAGCGGCGATGGCAAGTAAAATTAAGAATGTCACTCGACCCTCAACTCTCGACGCCAGACTTTCGAAATGCCCAGCCGCGAAACAATCCTCAACGCCACTCGCCGTCACCTGACCGAGGCGGTCGATATCCCCGACTTTGACGAGTCCCGTTGGCTGACGTTCGAGGACCCGCTCGCCCGGTTTGAAGAGGTATTAAACTCGGTCGGCGGTGAGCTCTTCGCCGTGCCGACAATTGAAAGCATCGACGAAAAGCTTGGTGAAAATGCCGCGTTCACCGATGCGAAGAATCGAGTCTCTCTCGTCGAGGGAGCCGGCTCGCCGACCATCGACATTCATCAAGTGGCCGACCCGCACCAGCTCGACGACGTCGACTTCGCCTTGCTTCCGGCCCGCTTCGGCGTTGCCGAGAATGCGGCCGTGTGGCTCGACCTGCGCAAGGCCAAGCATCGCGTCATCTGCGTTCTCGCTCAGCACGTCGCGATCGTGCTGCCAAAGTCCGAGATCATTCACAACATGCATCAGGCTTATGACCGCCTGACCGATGCCCCCGACCTCGACGATGCCCCCGCCGACTTCCGCAAGTCGGGCTTCGGCCTGTTTATGTCCGGCCCGTCGAAAACAGCCGACATCGAACAATCGCTCGTCATCGGCGCCCACGGCGCGAAATCGATGACGGTCTATTTGGTTGAGAGTTAAGCGTTGAGAGTCGAGAGTTGAGGGCGAGCCGAGAGCGTCAGCGACCGGAGCTCGTCTCAAATAATATTAAGACGCAATATTGCTCCCACGGGAAATTCTGCTCGCCTGAGTCTCTGCTTAACCGTAATTCTGCACGAATGCACTTAATTTGCCACCGGTCGATCGGCCGTCGGCCTTAGTCATTCGCAACACGGAGATGCGAAGCATGAGCATTCGCGAACGAAGCGAGCGGCATCCTCGGCCGGGCTTTACCAAGCTGGAAGTGGCGGTCGTCGCTGCTGTCATCGTCGTGTTGATCGCGCTACTGCTTCCGGCGGCGCAGCAAACCCGCGACGGCGGTCCGCGGAACTATTGCAAGAACCACTTGAAGCAACTCGGGCTGGCGTTCCACAATTATCATGACAACTACAAAATGCTGCCGGCCCATGCGTATCCGATCTCAACCGGTCGGCTGGGCCACAGTTGGAGGACGATGCTGCTGCCCTATCTCGATCAGGCGGCGCTTTACGATGAATTTAATTTTGACAAAGCGTGGAATGACCCGGCGAATGTGAGAATCACCGATACGGACCTAATCGCGTTTCAGTGCCATCAGGCACCGCACACCTTTGAATCGGAGACGAACTATCTGGTTAATATCGGGGATGACACCGCCTTCCCGCCGGGTCGCGAGATCGCGTTAGACGACATCACAGACGGCACGTCGAACACGCTCCTTGTCTTTGAGCGATCCGACTCCGGCATCGCCTGGGCCGAGCCGCAAGATTTTTATTACGACGAGGCGCAGATATTAAACTCAGGTCCGCCAGGCTTCGGACTAAGCAGCGTTCACGAAGGGGGCGGGCAGGTGGCACTTACCGACGGCAGCGTGCGTTTCCTCGCCGATAAACTCTCCCCGGAAATTGCCCGACGTTTAATATTGCGGAACGATGGTGAAGAGGTGGGAGATTTTTAAGAGATGACGCTCGGCAGCGCCACTCTTAATAAAATGGCCCCGGGGATTCGATCGGGGCCAGCCCCCACAAGTCTTCGACGACCGGTGGCGGCTGCGCGTCTCGATTAATTTCGCCGGTCTTATCGAAGTGCTGCCAGATGGCTTTGACCTTTCGTCGCGGCCCGAACCGTTTGGCAATCGTGGAGACACTGATCCCCGTCAGCCGTTCGATCTCGTTCAGCGAGGGGTGCCGACAGAGCAATTGTGCTGCCTGCTGATAGGCCTCCATGATGTCTTCGTCGGTGATGTCGCGCTGCCGCGTCGCCGGGTTAGGATCAAGCCCCGCCTCCCGCTTCAACTCCCGCCAGCCGCCGGGGAAGTAGTAATAAATGGATCGCACCGACATATTGTGGTCGAAGCAAAACCGATCCATCGTCACGCGCTCGGCGGTCTTGGCCCACTTCCGCACGCGCGAAATCAACCACTTGCGGCTGTACTTCTTCTTCGATCTTTTCTGACCGTTCTTATTCATCATGATACCTCACTCAATGAGAGTGAGTTGCGCCGATGCTGGCCGAGAAGCGATGAGCGAGAAACGAGAAGCGATTGACGTAATACGCTCCCAGCCCCCGACGCTCGCTCCTGACTCCTAACTTCTAACTTCTGACTTCCGTCTCCTCCCTCCACTCACCTCTAACCTCTCCCCCCTCACCTCGCGCCGCGCCCGCGCAACCAAGTCGGATCGGTTGAGGAACCGGCCGTCCTAGGCTCCATCCGGTTCCCACAGATCGGTCGGTGACGGCGGGCTTCTCTCTCCGTCCCGCCGCCCGAACCGACACTGCGCGCCAGGGGGCGCCCCCGTTTTTTGTGATTCGAGAAGACAGGAGTCAGGAGTCAGGAGTCAGAAGTCAGGAGTCAGTAAAAAGAAGTGACGAGTGACAATCAGAACCGAACGGACCGACTGTGGGTACTCAGCCCTTGGTTTCGGGTTCTTGTGGGACCATGCCTTCTGTGTGCTACCGCAGACACTATACGTGGCGTAGTGGTGCCCTCACGAAATCGCGCGACGGTGGGTACACTTTCTCCTTAGCATCCGCACCGCCAGACGCCGCAGCACGACACCATGCCGAAAAAGAAGAAGTCGCCGCCGAAGAAACTCTTCAGTGAGAAGAATCCGGTCGCGGATCGCCAGCCGAAAACCGATCGGCTCATCTTGCCGAAGTTGCTCAGCGACGCCGTTCACTTTGCCAATTTTCGTAAGGACGAAACGACGATCGAGCTGGCCCATAAAACGATTCTAAAGTGGGCTGACCTCGAAGCCTCCGGCAAACTGGCCAAGCTCAAAGAAACTCAGATGCAGGGGGACTTTCTCGCGGAAGTCTTCGGCGATGTCCTTGGCTATGCCGGCCCGACCGACGGGGCCGAAATCTGGCAGCGCATCCAGCACCACACGATCTCCGGGCAGACGCCCGATGCCGTCTTCGGCTCTTTTCGGCCCGAAATGCCGGTGAATCCGGTCGGCGTGGTCGAACTGAAGGGACCGACGGTCCACCTCGATCGGGATCGCTCCAACGGGCGCACCGCGGTCGATCAGTGCTGGGATTATCTCGTCAATACTCCGCCAGAATGCCGCTGGGGCATCGTTTCCAACATCGTCAGTTTCCGTTTGTACGAGCGGAATTCGACGAAACGGGTCTACGAGCACTACACGCTGCAATCACTGCGGGACCTGAGAAACTTCAAAAGCTTCTACGCGACATTCAACCGGCAGGGATTGGTCGATGCGTGGACCGGCGGTCGGCCGCGGACCGTCGATCTGCTCGAAAAATCACAAACACGTCAACGTGAGGTTAGCGACGAACTTTATGAAACCTACTCGCGTTACCGCACCGACCTGATCTCGCACCTGCATGTTAAAGAAGGGCACGAACTCGACCTTGCGATCGAGATGGCTCAGCGGCTGTTCGATCGCGTGATCTTCATCGCGTTCTGCGAAGACCGGCATCTCTTACCGCAGGGCACCATTCCCAACGCGCTCAAGGTGGCCGGGTTTCAGGCGGTCACGAACCCGAAGTGGCAGAACTTCAAAAACCTGTTCCGCTTTATCGATCAGGGCAGCCAGGCCTACGATATCCCCCGCTATAACGGCGGACTATTCGCCGCGCATCAGGTCGACAGCCTCGACCTTCCTGACAATCCTTGGACCACCTTCTTTAAGGCGGTCAGCGGGTACGACTTCGCCGCCGAGGTCAACCTCGACGTGCTGGGGCACCTGTTCGAGCGGTCGATCACCGAGTTGGAGAAATTAAAAGAGTCGGGACTGTTCGGCGGTGATTTGGAGAAGGTTCAGAAGTTCGCGCAGATGCCGCAGTCGGCCAAGCGGAAACGGCTGGGCATCTATTATACTCCGGCGGAGCTGACCAGCCGGATTGTGAAATACACGGTCGACGAACTGATCGACGAGCGGTTCGTCGCCGCCGCCGTCGAATTCGGCATCGCCGAGGACGAAGCGAAGAGCGGCATCTATCCCGACGACGCTGACTTCTGGCGGCAGTGTCTCCGAATTCTGCGAGACCTGAAAGTCGTCGACCCGGCCTGCGGCAGCGGGGCGTTCCTCTTTCAGGCCTACAACTCACTGGAGCAGCGCTATAGCGAAGTCATTGGTCAACTGGAACGTGCCGGGGATAAGCAAGCCGCGAAGCAGTTCGACGAAATTCCGCGATACATCCTGCAGGACAATTTGTACGGCGTCGACCTCTCGCCCGAGGCGGTCGAGATCACCCAACTCGCTCTGTGGATTCGCTCCGCCACGCCGGGGCAGACGTTGGCGACGCTCTCCAAGAACATTGTCCACGGCAATTCACTCGTCCACGACCCCGAAGTCCATCCGGCGGCGTTCGATTGGAAAGAGCGGTTCCCCGAAGTCTTCGATCGCGAGGAGGCGGGATTCGACTGCGTAATCGGCAATCCCCCGTGGGAGCGGATGGATTTATCAGAACGTGAATTTTTTGCCCTTTCGGCACCCGAAATCGCCACCACGACGACCGGCGCGAAACGAAAAGAATTGGTCAGCTCACTTGAGGAAGAAAACCCTGCACTTTTTCGGCAGTACTTAGAAACAAAACGCTTAGTCGATGCACAACGCACATATTGTCGAAGCAGTAACCAGTACCCGCTAACCGGAAAAGGCCGGACAAACTGTTATTCAGTCTTCTCTGAGTTGGCTACGTCAATTGTCTCAATACGTGGTCGGGCCGGACTCTTAGTTCCGTCAGGTATAGCAACGGAAAAAACCACGAAAGACTTTTTTGCTAAACTTGTGAAAGAGAGCCGACTGATTCGACTTTATGATTTTGAGAACAAGAAAGTATTCTTCCCAGATGTTCACGCTTCTTTCAAGTTCTGCATACTTGTCTTTTCAGGAGGTAAAACCCGAAATCGCGAGGCCGATTTTGTGTTTTTCATTCAAAAGGTTGATGAAATCGCCGATCGAAATCGGCACGTCGCACTGACGGGAAAAGATATTTCAATGCTTAACCCTAACACGTCGACTTGCCCCATATTCCGAACTCGGCGCGATGCAGAAGTGACGAAGTATATCTATCGAAGAACGCCGGTCTTCATAGACAAGACGCGAAAGGGAAGCACCGGAAATCAATGGTCGGCTTACTTCCGACAAGGATTGTTCAATCAAACAACCGACTCAGAACTTTTTGTGGAACCAATTGAGCTGAAAAAAAATGGCTTTGTGCTACGAAGTCACGATTGGGTTAAAAGAAAGGATAGATTTGTCCCGCTGTATGAGGCCAAAATGTTTCGGCCCTATGATCATCGTTTCGGCACCATTTTCATGGAGAAATCGAATTGGATCAACCAAGGCCAAACTTACGAAACATCTTATGCCGATCATCAAAATCCAGAGTTTCTCGTAAGACCAAGGTGGTGTATCAATTCAAAAAATGTGTCGCTCGCAGACATCCCGGCTCTTCTTGCCTTCAGGGATATTACACGTTCGACAGACACACGAACATTTATCGCATCATTCATCCCCGCAGTGGGCGTTGTTAACACTGCGCCGCTACTGTTCATTGATGGTTTTTCATGCATTCGACTTACCTGTCTTCTCGCGAATCTCAACAGTATCCCCTTGGATTTTGTCGCAAAGCAAAAGGCAGGGCACATCCATATGAATTTCTTCATCGTCGAACAATTGCCGATCCTCCCTCCCGACACCTACGACAAACCCTGCCCGTGGAACACCAGCTTTACGCTTGAAGAGTGGATCAGTGAGCGGGTGCTGAAATTAAGCTGCACGGCCGAGGACATGCTTCCGCTGGCCGATGCTTGCGGGTTCACGTCGGGAAGTTTTCAGAAGGAATATGGCGGCCGACTTAATAAGTGGGATGACGCCGAGCGAGCCGAACTGATGGCCGACCTCGACGCTGCCTACTTCCACCTCTATGGCATCGATCGCGACGACGCGGAGTATATCCTCTCAACTTTTAAGGGCATCCACACACCGATTCAGTTTCCGACGATGCGAATCAGCGTCGCCGAACGAATTTTGCAAAAGCACGCGGAGATGGCGTTTCCGGAATAGCGATCAAGGGTGCGTCTGCGTGGCATGGCCGCGGGACGTGGCCATGGGGGAAGGAGCGTCTACGTGGTCTTGGAGTTGTGATAGGGAGCACGCCGCACACTCATGCCCACGTTCCGTGGGCATGCCACGCGGGTGGGTGAGACCACTGCGTTCGAAATAGAAAAACAGCCCGCGGCGGTGGTCGCAGGCTGTTTCATTTCTCTGGCCTTTGGCCGCTTGCCTCTCGCCCCGCACTCGGACGATCCGCTTACTGCGTGCGCGGCTTGTCTTGGCCGTGCCTCAGTCGGCGAGGAGGGCGACTTGGGCGGCGGCTAGTTTCGCGATGGGGATGCGGAACGGGCTGCAGCTGACATAGTTCAGTCCGGCGCGGTGGCAGAACATGACGGAGTTGGGGTCGCCGCCGTGTTCGCCGCAGATGCCGATCTTGAGGTCCGACTTCACGCCGCGGCCGCCCTCGATGCCGATTTTCATCAGCTTGCCGACACCCGACTGATCGACCGTTTGGAACGGGTCGTTGGGGACGATGTCGGCTTCGCGGTATTTGGTGATGAACGGCCCGTAGTCGTCGCGGCTCATGCCGAGCGTCGTCTGCGTGAGGTCGTTGGTGCCGAAGCTGAAGAACTCGGCGTCTTGGGCGATCTCGTCGGCGGTGAGGGCCGCGCGGGGGATCTCGATCATCGTGCCGACGAGGTAGGGGATTTCGATGCCCTGCTCCTCGAAAACCTTGGCCGCCGTCTCGCGGACGATCTTGGCCTGGTTCTTGAATTCGGCGGCGAAGCCCGCGAGGGGGATCATGACCTCGGGCAGGACTTCGGTGCCGCTTTTCTTCAGCTCGCAGGCGGCTTCGAAGATCGCCCGCGCCTGCATGGCGGTGATCTCCGGGTAGACGATGCCGAGGCGGCAGCCGCGGAAGCCGAGCATGGGGTTCGACTCGGCCAATTCTTCGACCCGACGGTGGATGTCCTCTTTGGACTTACCGGTCATGTCGGCGAGTTTGTGGGCGAGGTCGGGGTCTTCCTCAAGGTGGTGGTGCGAGAGGAACTCGTGCAGCGGCGGGTCGAGCAGGCGGATGGTGACGGGCTTGCCGGCCATTGCTTCGAAGAGCTTGGTGAAGTCTTCCTTCTGGTGGGGGAGGAGCTTCATGACGGCGGCTTCGCGGGTCGCCTGATCGGTGGCGAGGATCATCTCGCGCATGTCGTCGAGGCGGCTGAAGAACATGTGCTCGGTCCGGCACAGGCCGACGCCTTCGGCTCCGAACGCGGCCGATTTTTCGGCTTCGTCGGCTTCGGTGTTGGCCCGGACGTTGAGCGTGCGGTGCTTGTCGACCCATTCCATCAGTTGCGAATAGCGTTGATAGATGGGGGCGTCTTCGGGCTTTTTGGTCTTATTGATCAAGACCTCGATGATCTCCGAGGCGCTGGTGTCGACCTTGCCTTCGAAGACCTCACCGGTGAAGCCGTCGATCGAAATCCAATCGCCCGCTTTGAGGACTTTGTCGCCGACGGTGACGGTGCCGGCGTGGTAGTCGATGTCGAGCTCGCTGGCCCCGACGATGCAGGTTTTGCCCATCTGTCGGCTGACGAGGGCGGCGTGGGAGGAGGCGCCGCCGAAGGCGGTGAGGATGCCCTTGGCGAGTCGCATGCCGCGGAGGTCTTCCGGGCTGGTTTCGCGGCGGACGAGGATCATTTGGACGTTTTTGTCTTTCTCGTATTCCTCTTCGGCGTCGGAGGCGTGAAAGACGATTTGCCCGGTCGCGGCTCCCGGTCCGGCGTTGATGGCCTTGGTGAGCAGGTGACCGTCTTCGCTCGCCTGCTTTTTGGCGGAAGGGTCGAACAACGGCTGGAGGAGTTGGTTGAGGCCGTCGGCGGGGACCCGCTTGGGCTGCAGGGCTTCTTCGGGGGTGATGAGTCCTTCGTTGACGAGGTCGACGGCGATCTTCACCGCGGCAAAGCCGGTCCGCTTGGCGTTGCGGGTTTGAAGCATCCAGACCTGGCCCTTCTGGACCGTAAATTCAATATCTTGCACTTCTTTGTAGTGCCGCTCCAACGTCTTCCCAATCTTGTCCAGATGCTCGTAGGCTTCGGGCATGTCTTGGGCGAGGGTTTCTTCGATCCGTTTGGGAGCGCGGATGCCGGCGACGACGTCTTCGCCCTGGGCATTGATCAAGTAATCTCCGTTGAATCCGGGTTCGCCAATCGCACAGTCCCTCGTAAGACCCACGCCGGTTGCGCAGTCGTCACCGAGGTTGCCGAAGACCATCGCCTGCACGTTGGTGGCGGTGCCCCATTCGTGGGGGATACCGTACTCGCGGCGATAGACCATCGCGCGATCGTTCATCCAACTGCCGAAGACGGCGCTGATCGCGCCCCAGACCTGCTCGTTGGGATCGGTCGGAAAGTCCTTGCCGGTGACTTCTTTGACCTTCGCCTTGAACTGCGCGACGACCTCTTTGAGGTTCTCGGCGGTGAGCTGCGAATCGAACTCGACACCGAACTCGTGCTTCTTTTTTTCCAGAATGTCTTCGAAGTAATCGGGATCTTCCTTCGCCTGCGGCTTCATGCCCATCACGACTTCGCCGTACATCTGAATCAGGCGGCGATAGCTGTCGTAGGCGAAGGCCTCGTTGCCGGAGGATTTCGCAAGGGCCTGAACGGTCTCGTCATTGAGGCCGAGGTTCAGGATCGTGTCCATCATGCCCGGCATCGATTCACGGGCACCGGAGCGGCAGGAGAGTAACAGCGGATTCTCGGAATCGCCGAACTTGGCTCCCATGACCTCTTCGATCTGCCTCATCGCAGAGTCGACCTGATCCTTCAATTCGGGCGGGTAGCTTCGATCGTGGTCGTAATAATACGTGCAGAGTTCGGTGGTGATAGTGAAGCCGGCGGGGACGGGCAGGCCGATGTTGCTCATCTCGGCCAGGTTGGCACCTTTGCCGCCGAGCAGGTTCTTCATCGTGGTATCGCCGTCGGCCTTGCCGCCGCCGAACGAGTAGACGTACTTCGTATCGGTCGCCGTCGCGCTCATCGAATTTGCATCCTTAGCAGGGTCTTCGGGCCGCCTCGCCGATTGTGCCGCTCGTGCTTGATTGCACGTCGGAGGGCCAGACGGCTGCAAAAATAGTGGAAAGTTCAAAGTGCGCCGGCCCATACGGGTGCGCTCTGCCCCGACGATGCTGACGTTTCGGAACTTCCGTGCGTTGAAGTCTGTGCGCGGAACCCGATCGCGATTCGCCTGCGGCGGGCTGAACGTACCAGCGAAATTTCAGAGAATCAAGCGACGACTGGACCCTGACGGATGAAGCGATTGGGCGGAAGCGCTTATGCCAATTCGGCTTGGGATCACCCGTTTGCGAAGACTGCGCTTGACCCCACCGTTGGCCGCCTCGACAATCGAACGGAAATCTATTCGGGGTGCGACTGCAAATGCGTGCGGAGTTGATTCCCCTGCACGGGGATCCAATACGACTCGAGAGTGACGTCACCGTCGTTGGGCGGAACGAAGACGTTTGCGATCTGGTTCTGTCGCAAGCGGCCGTCTCCAAAATGCACTGCATCATCGTCAAGACGGATGGACTGCTTTACGTCCGCGATCTGGGCAGCACTAACGGCACCAAGGTCAACGGCCAACGAATCACACGCGGCGCACTGCTGCCGGGCGATGAGCTTGGTTTTGCGAGCGTGAAATACCGTGTGCATCTGGGGCCAGATGATGGCGGCAGTCGCGGGCAAAATACGACGGCTGACATCCCGCTCCCGCCTGTCCCGGAACAGACCGGAAGTGCGACCCCGGCTTGAGCACGATATCGAACGGCGTTCGCCCGGTTACGTCCCTTGCTTGCGCTGCGGGCTTGTGTGAGGCGAGTCTTGCCTTTGCAGCGGGCTTGTGTGGCGATCGCGACAGGGTCAGCCCACGATTTCGGAGATGTCGATCAGGTGCAACTGGCGGCCGCTCCTTTCGACGGGTGAGTCGACGCAGATCGTCTTCCCATCGCGGCTGTATCGCGGATGGGTGTCGCACCGCCACTCGCCGGTATAGACCCGCGGGGATGGGAAGTCGCCGACCTTCACCACTTTTTCTGTCGGCACGTGATAAAGATAGACCGTCTGAACGCGATCCCGGTCGGGATAGGTATCGTTAAGAATCCATTCCGTCCCGTCACCGATCGGTAAATATGTATTATGCCCGTTCTTGGTCATGACTCCACGACCGACCGGTTCGACCTCATCGGTCTTATCTTTAAATAGATAGAAGCCCCACGGCTGCCCTTCCGGTCGCGTCCAGGCGCAAATGTATTCGTCGTCTCGCCAAATGAAGTGCGACGTGCTGCCTGACGGGTCGAGCACGTAAGGGTCGGAACCGTCGAGACCGATCGTAAACATTCTCGTTCGGAATTTTCCGCGTCCTCCGTCAGGACGCCAGCGATGCAGAAAGATTGTGCGGTTGCCGTCGGGCGATACCAGCAGATGGTTAAAATAGTGCTTCGCCCCCTCCATCGACGGATTGCCGGCCCCGGTTGAAGCCGCCTCGGCGATCGAAAACACCAACTCTCGGTCACCGCTTTCGAGATCAACCCGCCACAGCCCGCTGTCATCCGGAGCCAATTCGTCACGATGCGGATCTGCCAGCCCGGCGTAGCCGTACCCTTTTCGCATGTCCTGAATGCGTCGGAAATCAGTCGTCACCGCCGTTTGCCCGTCGGGGGCCAAACTGTAGATCGGAGTATCGACGGTGCGTTGATCGCCGGACTTTGTATCAAGAATGCGACAGACGAACTGATCTCCTTCCCGGTCATTCCATAGCACGGTGTGTTCGCGCTGCGGCACCCACTGCAACATGCAGCCTTGCTGCCAGCACCACGCTTTCGTCGTTCCCAAGGGAATCCAGCGATCGGCTTCGCCCGTATCGACCATCCCGATGCCGATCGAGTCGCTTTCCCGCGGACTGCGATGCTCGAACGAGACTTCGTTACTGAGCACGAAGCGGTCGGTCGGGTCGAACTGCCATTTATCGTAGTAGCCGAACCAATGGTGCTTCGGCCCCGTGGTGATGACCCGGGTTGGCAACGACCACTGATCGACCGATTCGGCCGAGAGTGATTGCGGGAGCGTCGTATTGAGCAGACACCCGGCCGACGTCGCGGTGACCGCCTTCAGGAAATCGCGGCGTTTCATCTTAATATCCGTTCTTAATTTTCAAGTGGGTCAGTAGGAACGATCGAATGTGCTATTTCACGGGTGGCCGGGAACTTTCACACCGTGGTTGCGGCCCGATCTTCCGATGAGGCGGCAGAGTGCCCCAACCGCTCAAGGTCGTGACGAACCATCAATCGCACGAGACCTTCGAAGTCGACATTCGGCTCCCATCCCAATTCCGCTTTGGCTTTGGAAGCGTCGCCCAATAACAATTCGACCTCGGCGGGACGTTCAAACTGTTCGTTATGCACGACGTGATCACGATAGTCTAACCCGGCTTCGGCGAATGCGGCTTCGCAATAGTCGCGGACCGAGTGCGTCGCGCCGGTGGCGATGACGAAATCAACCGGATCGGAGTGTTTAAGCATCAGACGCATCGCCTCGACGTAGTCTTCGGCGTAGCCCCAATCGCGTCGCGCCTCGAGATTTCCGAGCTGGAGTTGGGTTTTCCGGCCGGCCTTAATTTCGGCCACGTGCGAGGAGATTTTGCGGGTGACGAACTCGAACCCGCGGCGCGGCGACTCATGGTTAAAGAGAATGCCGGAGCACGCGAACATCCCGTAGGCCTCCCGGTAGTTTCGCGTCAGATCGAAGCCGGTCACCTTGGAGATTCCGTACGGGCTGCGGGGATGAAACGGCGTCGATTCGTTCTGAGGGCTCTCACTGACTTTGCCGAACATCTCGCTTGACCCTGCGAAATAAAAGCGGCATTCAGGCACGATCTGGCGGACCGCTTCGAGAACGAAGTGCGTTCCTTCGATGTTCGTCTTTAACGTCGAGAACGCATCGTCGAACGATTTGGCCACGAAACTCTGGGCTCCGAGGTGGTACACCTCGTCAGGACGGACTTTCGTCACAATTTGGTAAATCGACGGGAAACTCTCCAGCGATCCATCGTGAAGATGAAGTTGGTCCAGAAATCCGCTCAGCCGGGAGACTCTTGTCCCTCCATCTTCGAGCGCGACCCGGCGCACCAGGCCATGGACCTCATAGCCGTCTCTGAGTAACGACTCGGCGAGGTACGAACCGTCCTGACCGGTGATCCCGGTAATCAGTGCCTTCTTCATGTTCCATTCCGTTTGCTGTTCGCCCCGCCGTCACGATCGGCGGAATCTCAGAAATTTCACTGCGTCGCAGTCAGCAATGCAGCGTGCTAAGTGTCTTTACTAACGGGTCGTGGCATTGGTCGCCACGTTCAATTCCGACAAGCGACGGTGTCGCGGTCCGGTTGTAGCGGTCAAAGCGATCCGTGGTACGCCGGCTTCGCACAGGGTGACTTCTATCGACAAATAGGCGACCCGGACCGGCTTCTCGACCTAGTGTTCGAACGGCATCGATTGCGCCGCCGTACACACGGCGACCAACAGTGTTCAGGGAATACCGATTTCTAATCAGTGAGGCCGATTGTGGCGACCCATCCTTCGAATATCGCCGAAACGGAGCGATTGCTCGAAGAAATCGCGCTCGCCAATCACTCCTCTCACGGTGATCCCGGGAAGCATGCCTCCGCGGCTTCATCCGCCCCGCCAATGGGGTTTTCCTCGGAGAGCAAGGCGCCCGCCTGTCCGGGGTGTCGATCTCATGAGTCTTGGGGAAGTAGTTCTTTCTGCCCGAGATGCGGCTACTATCCCGCACTCGACTCTCAGGTCGATCTCAGCGGTGAGCAGGAAGGCCTCGAAGACGATACGCCGCTCAGCATCTGGACGGTCATTCCTTCATACGCCTGGCTCGCACTATTCGGTGCCGCGTTCATTTTTCTCGTCAGCGGACTAGCGGCCGCGCTGTGGCCGATCGACTCACCCGTCCGGGCGACTTGGTCACTCGCACAAACAGCCTTGGGCAGCGTCCTACTGCTGTCGTTTCATGTCGCCGCGTACATTCATGCCTGCAGGCGATCGGACCGCTTCGGCGCGCTGGACCTGCTGCTGTCCCCCTTCGGGATTTGGAAAGAGACTCTGACGCGTCTGCCGGACGGTGTCTGGCGATTCTGGGGCGCGGTGTGGTCGCTAATGGCTATCATCGCCGCGCTCACATTGATAGGTGCGCTCGACTTCAACAGCCTCTTCGAAGACTGGGGCGTCCGTCAGCGGGCCAGCGTGAGGCTGCGGGAAACGGCCGCGGAAGCACAACAGAATGCAGACGCCTCACTCGAAGAATCGATCGAGGGCGCCGCGGCGACCGCGATGCCTGCCGAAGAGGAAGAAGAGCAAACGAATGCCGAACCAAAGCGACAATCGGTCGAATGCCTGATCGTCGGCTATGTCCCGAGTCGTGAGGGCTTCTCCTGGCTCCTGCTCGCCTCCGTCATCAAAGGTGATCTCGTCTACGTCGGACGTGTTCCGTCCTCGGATATCGGACAGGAAGAATACGAGCATCTGATTCAGCGGATGACTGACCCCAGGTTGCAGACCCATCGACCGATCGTACCAATCGGCGCCGTCGGCATCTGGCTCCGCCCCAAATTGGCATGCACGGCCACCACCCAGGGATGGACCGTCTCGAAGAGACTTCGCAATCCGAAATTCGGTTCGCTACTTGCCGAACTCCATTGAGATCGATCACTGCGATCAGGGATTGATCCCGTCCGCAGCCGGAGCCGACTCCGCAGACTTCGCCGTTGGCGGAGCAACGCCCGGCCACAGAATCGTGCGACCGTCTTCCCCCGCACTGAGCAACAGCGACTGCCGGGCCGCGAAGTCGACCGATGTGACGGCATCGGTATGACGTTCCAGCACGAGCAGTTCCGTGGCTCCCTGAGGTTTCGATCGAGCCTGATCGTTGTCTGCGCCGTGAACCTCCCAGTTGCTCAGTCCGTCCCGATCCCAATCCCACAGCCTGACCGTTCCGTCGTCACCGGCGGTAAACAACCGGTCGTAGCGTTCGGCAAACGCGATCGACGTGACCGGCGCACCGTGACCGCGGGCGACAGAGATCGGCACGACGGAGAGCGACTCGCCACTGCGTCGTGCCACCCATACGGCTGCCGAGTCATCGGCTGATGCCGTCGCGAAGACATAGTCACCCTCGGCCGGATTTGTTGCCGCCGCATCGTTTGACGCGGCGAGTCTGTTGGTCGAATCGAAGGCCAGGTCGTGAATCGGCCCTTGGTGCCGGAACAGTACCGGGTGAGCCGACAGCTTGATCGACTGAATTCGATCATCGGCGACTTCCCACGCGAGGAGTTTGCCCGAGTCGTCGCCTCCGAATAACAACGTGCCGTCATTCGAAAAGGCGAGCGCCGTGATCCGTCGATCGCTCAGCGGATCGGACTGCGACATCGATTGGCTGATCAACCGGCTGGGGCGACTTCGACTGACAGTTCGCAACGCGACCGCCCCTTTGACCGCCGTCGCGAAGCGGTAGGACTCGTCTTCTTCGTTCGCAGAAGCCGGGGCGACGGCGATTGCATCGATGCGACCGGTTGCCCTGGGTGGTTGAGCGGAAAAGGTCGCGTTGAGCATCGGAGTCGTCGCGTCGAGCAGCAGTACGGAACCATTGAGGGTTCCGATCACGATGCGTTTTCCGTCCGGCGTAAATGCGGCGGCGATCGCTTCGCCGGGGTTGCGAAAGGCCCCGTGTTCCCGGCTGCGTGTCGCGACGTCCCACACCGCCACGCCGCGGAGTCCCGCCGTAAAGACGGTTCTGCCGTCCGCTCCGAAAGCCGCCGCGAAGACGCGATCACCCAACAGATCGGAATTGAGGAAAGGAACGGTCTCGCGATTTTCCCCGACCATTATAGGCTGCCCCGTCTCCGGGTCGAATCGAACCTCTTTGAAGTCTTCCGTGTTGAGAAGGTGGACTGCCCCGCCGCCCGAACCGGCCGTGGTGGGAACGATTGTGACAAGCAATTGCGTACCGTCGGGCCGCATCGATACCGAAGAAATCTGCTGCTGTTTGAGTCCGATATTCCAAACTTCCTGCTTCGTTTCGAGGTTCCACAGGCGTAGTTCGTTGGCTGCATTTCGCGGGCCGGAGGTCGTCACGGCGAACTTGCCATCGGGCGTGACCTCAAGTTCTTCCACCCATCCGGGGTGCTTGAGCGACCAACCCGAATCGGGTTGACCATCTGACCCCGACCAACGAACGACCGTGTAATCTTCGGCTGCCGAGAGAACTTTTCCGGTGTCGGGAACTTCTCGGATGACCGTCACCCGCGGCGATCGACCGCTGTGAACCGCGAAGGACTTCAGGTCCTCTGTTTTGCGAGACCAGACATAGCATCGCCCCTCCGAATCGCCGACATAAAGCCGCTCGCCGTCGCCGGAAAACGCCGCCGCGGTCGGCTCGTTTTCACAACTGATGATCGCGATCGGCCGAGGACTGGTCTTCGGATCGACGACATCGGCCAAGCTCCAGAATGCGAGACGATGATCGCCGGCATCGGCATCGCTGTCGGTGACGAGCCAGCGACTGTCCGGTGAAACGACGGGCCGCAGCGGAGTAAATGCGTCAAAGCCTTCGCTTCCCTCCCGCCCTTCCCGCGGCAAACCGGCCAGCCGAGCCCGTTGCGTCCGCTCTACGACACTCCACACCTGAGTCACGCCGTCGTAACCGGTCGTGACGAGGTATTCGCCGTCCGGTGTCGGAACGACAGCCGTCAGGCCGGCATAGCGATCGTGACCTTCGGAAAACTCACGCCGTTTATCGGGGTCGGCGAGATCGACCACCGTGACGACTTCGTCTCGGCCGGTGGTCACAATTTCGTCACCCGATTGCGAAAACTTCGCGGAGAGCACCGCGCCGCTGTGACCGGTCAACTCCGCCGGGAGATTTCGAACTTCACCACCGGCGGCAAGGTTCCACCGCACGACCCTGCCGTCCGCTCCGCACGAAACGAGTACCGACGGATTCGACGGGTCAAACCGACACGAAGTGACGACATCGGTATGCCCGCGATAATTCGAAAGCAGCACGCGCTGCGTCGCATCGATCGCGTTCGGATCGCCTTCAAGCAGATAAACTCTCACCAGAGTATCGGCACCGCCCGAAGCGATGAGCGTGCGCCCGTCATCATCGGTCGTAGTCGACAAGCCGGTGACTTCAGAATCATGGGCCTGGAACCGATAAACGGACGGGTCAGCCACGTCGCCCACTTCTCCCCCGGTCGCGAGCCGCTTCACGATGTCGATGGCCGACGTCTGATCGAGTCGATCCGCCCGACGGACTTTGGCCGGATCCCAGATGAAAACTTGCCCGGCGGCGTCGCCGCTCGCGATGCGGCCGTCGGAGAGGCTCGACAGACAGGTCACTTCGCCTTCGAGATACTGACGGTTATCGGCCGACCGGACTAATCGTCGGTGTCCCTCAAAAGCTCCTTGAAGTTCCAATTCGAGGGACGAGCCCGCACCCGACTTTCCGAAAATCGCGACCGTGCCGTCGAGACCGGCGACGCACAGATAATTTTCGTCGCTGGTCATCACCGCGTCGGTCGCGGTCCACTTCGCCGATTGGGGCTTTGTCGCGGCGAGAAGTTCTCCCGTCTCGACATCCCAAATTCTTGCGATTCCGTCATCGCCGGCCGAGAGCAATTGCGAATCGTTCGCAAGAAACCGAAGCGTTTGAATTTTCCGGCTGTCGGTCAGCTCAAGCTTGAGCGGCGAACGTTCCTCGCCGCGAGCATAAATGAAGATCGGGGACAGCGAGCCCGAAGGCGATGCCCCCGCTGCGGCATAAAGAAGGCCGTCGCTCGAAGCGGCAACGGCATCAACCGAGAGCAGTCCTTCCGGCCGTCGGACCGCGATCGGCTGGGCATCCGCAACGCGAAACTCTTTCCCCTGCCACAATTCGACGGCCCCGTCAGCGGTACCGAAGACGGTCAGTGATTCGTCTCCACTGACGTCAACCGCGAGAACCGGCGATGCGAGTTCCAGTCGGTCGCTGCCCTGACTGCAAAGATACATCAGGTGTTGCCACTCGAAGCCGCAGTGCTGCGGCGACCCGGCGGCTAACTCGTTGAGCAGCCGCAGCGCTTCGCGGAGATCGTTTTCTTCGATCCGCTGATTCGCGAGCTTGATCCGCGCGACGTAATTTAAGAACTCCTGCTCTCGCTTGGCGACTTCGGCCTTTTGCCGTTCCTCTTCCGCTTTTCGTTTCGCGATCGCCTCTTCAGCGGCAGCACGTCGGGCTTCGCCTTCGGCCCGCACCGCAGCAACACGGGCTTTCTTTTCCTCTTCGGCGGCGCGTTGCGCTTGTTGTCTGGCGAGATTCGCTTCTCGCTCTGCGGCGCGGGCGAGTTGCTCTTCGGCGATCGCCTTTTTCTCGGCTACTTCGGCCTCTCGTCTCTCGACTTCGGCGATCTCACGCTGTTGATCCGCTTCCTGCTTGGCGACGACCGCCTCGCTCCACTGGTACGTCACGCCGCCGAATCCGCCAACCGTCACGAGGACCAACGCCGCGGTCAACGCGGCCGTCGTATAGCGACGACGCTCGAGTCGACGTTGGGCGATCGCGTATTTGTTGCGGGCTTCTTCGTTTTCGTCCCAAAGTGCAACGGCATCTTCGAACGAGGCGACGGCGCGGCCGAGGTTACCCGCTTCAAGCTGCTGATTGCCCCGCAGCGTCAGCGTAATGCTTTCAGCGTTGCGTTCGTACTGCCGGACGGCGTCTTGCAGTTCTTCGACATTCTGATAGCGATCAGCCGCATCCGCCGCCATCGCTTTGTGAGCGATCTCCAAGAGCCCTTCCGGGGCATCCGGCCCGGCGTCGCGGATCTTATTCTCGGACGCGGCGACAACGCAGGCCATCAAGTCTTTGCCCGCGTGCGGCGGATGACCGCTGATCATTTCGAACAGGATCGAGCCGAGCAGATAGATATCGATCGATGCATTGATCGGCTTCGTATCGCCCTGTTTCCAGCCGCCCATCACGAGAAAATTGTGAGCCGCTTCGGGAGACATGTAGGCGGGCGATCCACCCATCGTGACATTGCGGACGATACTGTCGAGCTTCGGAAATTCGTCGGTCGCGTACGCGAGGCCCCAGTCCATGACCAGCACTTCGCCGAATGCCGCGATCAGCACGTTCTCCGGCTTAAGGTCGCGATGCACGACGCCGCGGGAATGTCCGAATGCGATCCCGTCGCACACTCGCATGAAAATGTCGAGATTCTCATCGAGCGTTTTTTCGGCAAGTACATCGTCCCACGTCACCCCGTCCACTCGCTTCATCGAGTAAAAGAGGTTTCCGTCATCGTCCCGTCCCAAATCGTAAACGGGAACGATATTCGGGTGATTCAGGTTGCCGGTGACGATCGCTTCGCTGGCAAGATTATCTAATTGGTCCCGCTGCTTGCGACCCTCGGGCTTGATCGTCTTGAGGGCGACTTCGCGATTCATCGACCGCTGTCTGGCCAGGTAGACAACACCCATGTTGCCCGCACCGAGCCGCCCGTCGATGCTGTAATCGGGCGTCGATGCCGGTTCGTCAACCACTTGGCCGGACAGCCCTGTCACCCCGCGAATGGCGACCGACGTTTTGCCTGAGTAGATCGTATCGGACCGGCCGCCTTTCAGACCGGAGACATTAGCGGTCCGTTTCTCGTTCTTCGAACCCGGTTCAGCCGACTCTCCTCCGAGATAAGCGGTGACTCCCTGTCCCCAGACTTCGAAATCTTCCTCCGAGAAATCACGCAGACTCAACGTCTTGCCGAGATCACCGTCCGAGGGTGTTGCCCCCGGTGTTGTGACCAACGTCTGGTCGTGTGACCCTCCGATCGGTTCGTGCGTATCGGAATCCTTGGCACCATCAAAGAGGTCTCCCTCGACGATCGTGGCCCCGAAATCAGCTTCGGGCTGCCGGGCAGAACCGTCGATTGAGATTGTTTTACCGAGATCGGTCGATGCCCCCGTATCATCCGGCGTGGACGTATCGGTCTCGCTCAGTTGCACCGTCGCGCCGAGGTCGGGCGACTCGTCCGAGTTATTCGATCGCGGATTGATCGCTACCGTTTGTCCGGGATCTACTTGTCCTGGATCAACTTGTCCGGGATGAACGGTTCCCGAATCACTTCCTCCGGAATCGAGATCGTTCGGGGCAAGCGTTCGGTCGTTGTCCGAGCCGTCAACGACGGCCGTATCGGATCCGACATTTCGGTCGGTGGAGCTGGCCGGCGAACTGGAATCGGTACCCGGCTGTTGAACGGCGACAGTCGAGTCGAATGACTCTTTGGGGTCAGCCGATCCGTCGGAAAGTTGAACCGTTCCGCTCGTCTCCCCGGCATCGTGATCGCTTGCGAACGAACGCTTCGTCAGATCCGCACCGCACTGCGCGCAGCGACTCGTCGTCACTTCCAGTGACGTCAGTTCGTGGCCGCACTCCGGACAGGACCCCAACTTAACCCCCGCTCAACCGAATTCTAACCGGAATTCACTTAATAACAGTCCGAGTTTGCAGCCGACGATGGCGCAGCGACATCAGTCGACGAACGCCAAGCCGTCGGTCATCAATCGCAACCGCACCGCTGCCGGCAATCACGGCGGATTATTCATCCCCGACGATTGATTGAAGGCGACGGCGAAGTCGGGAGACGGGCGACCCCAGTTCGCGTTTGCCGCCGTCAGCTCGACGGAGCCGACTTCTCATCCTGAGCACGGAAAGCGATCCGAGGCCAATCGCCGCCCCGGCAGTCGGTGTTTCCCCGTCCGATCGTAACGCGTCATCACCACCGGCGTCATCCTCCGAACCTTGATTTGGCGACGATTCGACACGATTGCTGATCGGGCGTGCCGTCGTGCCGTCTGATCCGGTCGGTGGCGATTGGGCATCGTCGATTGCGGGTTCAGCAGAGTCGGTCGACTCAGAAGTTTGAACCCCGCCCGGTTCCGTCGTAATGACTTCGGGACTGTCATCGGAGTCAGAACCGGAATCGGAATCACCGTCGGTCGAATCAGGATCGATTTCAATATACTCCCCGCCGCGAACGTAAAACGGCAGCCCGATCGCCCGTTCCGAGCCGTCCGGATTCTTTTCAATAAACTGGTAGGTGTTTTCGCCGAGGAACCCGGCCAAGAGTTCGCGATTTTGCGGCGCGAGGAAGAACGACGGAATTTCGATGTCGCGGTAACCCTCTGGGTCGTTCGGATCAAACACCCGCAGAATGAGGATCGTGTCGAGACCCGCTCCCGATTGACCGCCGGCCCCGCCGAACTCTGGGGCCCGCGACTCAAACGGAATTGAACTCGCGGTCGTATCGCCGACTGGTATGCTCTGCTCAACAAAGATCGGTGCGGGGTCATCTCGCTCAGGCAGAATAAAGGCGAATGCTTCCTGAGGAAGCACGGAGATCGGAATCGTCGTCGTCTCTTCGACGATGCCCACCGGCTCATTCGGTTGGAAGATTCCCACGGCGCTTGTCTCGGAAATCGCTTCTGTGATGCGAATCGTCGAAACGCCGACCGTTGCAACGATTCGGACAGCCGGATTGCCGTTCCCCGCCAGAGCCGATCGACCGCTCAGGAAGAACTCGTCATAGGTGTTCGAGAATGGACCGAACCGGCTGGTGACAAGATCGCTGTTGATGTCGGTCACGATTTGCGTCGTTCCGCCACCGGGTGACAAGTCGGCGTCGTCATCGAATTCGACGACCGCCTGAAGCCCCGCATCGGACCGCACCCCATCGACCGTATCGACCGTTCGCCCGGCATCCAGGAAGAACTGCACAAGGAACGGGTCGCCGAGATCGATCTCAAATATCCGAGCTCCGGCGTTGTTAAACGCTCCGGTAAAGTTGGGCGGGTCGCCGACAAGACGTTCGACGAAGTTCGTGTCGGTATCTCTGGTTTCCAGGTAGCCGCGATCAAATTCCACGGCACCCGTCGTTGCTTCGGCATCAATCAGGGGCGTTGTTCCCGTCACGATGACGGCGTGCCCGATCGTCGCACTGCCGCTATTCGCCAGCAGCCTTGCCGTGTTTCCAGCCAGCACTCGACCGAAGATGCCGAGCGTTGTCGTACTGGCACCGGCCGGCGCCCCGGTGCGACTAATAAGAGTCGCGTCCACCCCGGCTGCAATTGCCGCATCGGTGGCGTTCGGCCCGTTAAAGAATGCCGTGCTTACAGCGGTGCCAAGGTCGTTCAGGAAGAGGTCTCGCTGGGCAGTGACGGTCACCGAGTTATTAAAGGAGCCGACCAGCCCGCCGATTTGTGCATCGCGGGCGGAATTAACTGTGATTGACCCCGAAAGTGATTCGACCGTTGCGGTCCGATCGCTGACTGTGATGTCGCCGGCCAGCGAGGTGACGAAGATCGGTCCCGCGACGCTTCGAATTGCAGCCTGTGTTGCGGGACTGCCGGAAATTAATACGCCGTCGTTGGTGTCAGAATTCTGACCGGTGCCAACGACCGTGACGGCTCCCAACCCCTCGCCGGAGACGACCGTGCGGTCGATTTCCACGCCCACATTTCCGACGGCGCCAGATCCCGCGTTTCCAACGAGCGTGATCACCCCGTTACCCGTCACACGGACCACCGATTCGATGGCTTCGATGCCGTGGCTGTTGTTCCCCGTTGCATCGGAAACTCCACCGATGAAGAGGCTTCCTGCACCGGAGCGGATCGTTGCCGCGTCGAGTGCGACACCATCGGTTGATGATGTTCCAGCCGTTGCTCCGCCCGAAACGATGAGATTACCGCCTTGCGTCGCCACGACCGATGTGTCGACGAATACGCCATTGTTGTCGGTTCCAGTCCCGGAAGTACGACCGTTGACCGTCAAATCTCCAGACCCTTGCGCTGAAATCTGCGAACCACGCAGAATTTCGACGCCGTCGATTTGCGAGTCGCCTGCGGTCGTCTCGCCGTCGATCAGTATTGACCCTATCCCTGTTGTGCCGACCGTCGCACCATCGAACGAGGCTCCCGCATTGCGATTGCCCGTAGCGGAAGAACGGCCGACGACAGTTAGATTACCATCGACCGACCGAATCGAAGAATCGACAACCAAAGTTCCGGCGACGTCGTCGGTCCCGAAGTTCGATATCCCGGTGACGTTGATTGATCCGCCGGTCGAAGCAACCTCAGAATTTTCGGCGACCAAAACTCCGTTGTTATCAGTACCAGTCGCGTTCGACGTGCCTTGGACCGTGATCGTGCCATTGACCGACAAAATTCGTGCGGCGTCTTCGATCTGTACGCCGTCGGTTAAATTTGTCCCGGTGCCGGTGCCCTCAATATTTATCGTACCACCGGCGGAGGTCCGGACGGTCGAGTCATCGATCTCGACGCCGTCGTTGTCTTCACCCGTGCCGCGGGCGGTGCCGGTCATTGCCACGTCGCCGCTACCGAACGCACGCACGAGCGAGCCGTTGATGATCTCAACACCACTGCTACTCTCGCTGGCGCCAGCTCCACCGGTTCCCTCGACTGAGATGTCACCGTCTTCTGTCGTCGCGACGATTGCGAAATCGAACAGCACTCCGTGATTCAGCTCGCCTTCGGCCCTGGATGTGCCGGTGACGGTGAGGTCGCCGCCTTCCGTGCTCAGGCGAGCGACGGTGACTAAAGCGCCAACGTTCGAGTCGGTTCCGCTTAGCCCACCGCCGAGGCCGTCAATCTCGATCGAAGCCTCGTCCAGGCCTTCGACCACACCGCCTGCAGAGACGACGACGCCGCGATTGTTGTTGGAAGAATTCAGTGTGTTCGCGCCGCCCGTGCCGAGGATCAGGATGTCGCCGTCGGTCGATTCGACGAGCGAACCGAAACCGACGACCTGCACGCCGTCGTTCTCGCTTTCCCCTTCGCCCCCCTGACCGATAATCGTGATCGTCGCCGCACCCGGGCCGTCGCCGAATGAGATGACCTCGGCCCCGTCTTCGATCTCGACGCCGTCATTGCCCGTCACGCCGGTTTCGGCCGATCCGCCGCCGGTCCCTTTGATGAAGATGTCTGCGAAGTCGGACAAGACCGCCGCGTCGTCGATTTCGACCCCGTCGTTGCCATCGCCGAGCCCGCCCGCGGTCCCGGTAATCGTGACGGTCGCTGTCGTCGGTTGATCATTGAAGTGATCGACGATGGCACCGTTCAAGATCGCGACGCCGTTGTTGTCTTCCGACCCGGCCGCCGTTCCGCCGCCCGTGCCGTCGATGGTGATCGACGCGTCCCCTTCGGCCACGACGACGGCTTCGACGGAGATCTCGACGCCGTCATTGCGGTCGTCGGCCCCGCCTCCGGTCCCGGTGATCTCGATGTCGCCGTCGATCGAGGCCACGAACGTGTCGAACCCGACGACAGCGACGCCGTCGTTATCGGACCCGTCCCCGCCAGCGGCCCCAATGATCGTGACCGTTGCGGCCTCGGTCCCCGTTCCCGAAGACTCGACCAGTGAGCCGCCGATGATCAGAACGCCGGCGTTGAAGTCGGTCCCGTCGGTGCTGCCGCGCCCGCCGATCAGGAGGTCCGCGAAGCCCGTCGTTACCGCGGCGTCTGCGATCTCGACGCCGTAGTTGTCGGTTTCCGTTCCGCTGCTGCGACCGGTGATCGTGACCGTCGCGGCGGTCGGGTCGCCGTTCGTGTGACTCACGGCGGCGCCGCCGATGATGCTCACGCCGACGTTGACGGACGTCCCGGCGGGGGCGGCCCCGTCGATCGCGATCGACGCGTCCCCCGATGCGGTCACGACGGCTTCGAAGGAAATCTCGACACCGTCATTCAGTTCGCCCGCCCCGGCGCCGGTTCCGCGGATCGCGATATCCCCGTCGAGCGATGCGACGAGCGTGTCGGTCCCGTCGACGCGCACGCCGTCATTATCGTCACCGTCGCCGCCGCCGGTGCCGGTGATCGTGATCGTGGCGGCATCCGTTCCGTCTCCGAACGATTCGACCAGTGCCCCATCAAAGATCAGCACACCGATATTCTCGTCGACTCCCGTTCCCCCGAAGCCTTCGATTGCAATCGCACCGTCGATCGAACTGATCTCGACACCGCCGTTTTCGCCAATGCGGACACCGTCGTTGAAATCACCGGAGGCGTTAATGCCCCCGGTGCCGGTGATCGAGATCGCGGCCGCGTCGGCACCATCGGCGAATGAAGCGACGAAGGCGCCGGAGAGAATCCGCACGCCGACATTGTCTTCGATGCCGTTCGCCCCGGCGGTCCCCGTGATGGTGACGTCGGCGAACTCAGACGTGACGTCGGCGTCCTCGATCGCGACGCCGTCATTTCCGATACCGGTTGCGTTACTCACACCGAGGATCGTCACCGTTGCGGCCGTCGGGTTGCCGTTCGTGTGCGTGACGCCGGACACGTCGATGATCCGCACGCCGACGTTGTCGTCCATACCCGCCGTCACGGTCCCGTCGATCAGGATCGAGCCGTCACCGGAAACGGTCACCTCGGAGTCGAAGGTCACCTCGACCCCGTCGTTGAGGTTCCCGGTCCCGGTCGTCTCACCGATGATCGTGAGGTCGCCGTCTTCGGTCTCGACGAGCGATTCGTCGATCCGGACCCCTTCGTTGCCATTCCGACCGGTGCCGGTCCCGGTAATCGTGACGGCACCATCCCCGGCCGCGATTACGTCCGAGAGTTCAATTTCAACGCCGTCGTTGTCGTCACTCGTGGCGCCGGTGCCGCCGCTGGTGCCCGTGATTTTAATATCGGCATTGTTCGAGGTGATCGTTCCGCCGTCGGTGACGAGAACGCCATTGTTTCGGTCGTCAGCCGCCGTGCCGGTACCGTCGATCGTGATCGTCGCTACGGTCGAAGTGGCGCTGGTGCTCTCGATGTTGCCGCCGAAGATCAGTACCCCGTTGTTGTCATCCGAATTTCCGGTACTTCCGCCGCCCGTACCGGCGATGGCGATGGCGGCGTCACCGTTCGAGGTTACTGAAGCGCCACCGGCAACGACAACGCCGTGGTTCACGTCCCCTCCAGCGACATTGCCGCCGGCAATGCCGGTAATCGTGATGTCTCCGTCGGTTGATATCACTGCCGCCGTATCGGCTCCGATGAAGACGCCGTTGTTATCGTTTTCTCCTTCGCCACCCGTCCCCAGAATCGTGATCGTGGCCGCCTCGGTCCCGGTGCCGGTCGAGATGATCTCGGCGTCCTCGATGAAGACACCTCCGTTGAAGCCCGTGTCGAGGAACGGTCCGCCGCCCCCCTCACCGGTGATCGAAATGGCTCCGTCGACTGACGTGATCAGCGTCTCGAGCCGGATGATGTTGACCCCGTTGTTGTCGCCACCACCGGCGCTCGCGGTGCCCTCAATGGTGATCGTCGCTGCGTTCGCTCCAGTCCCGGTCGAACTGATCTCCGCACCGTTTGTGATCGTGACGCCATCGTTTTCGTCACTTCCCGCGACCGCGCCCCCGCCGCCGGTGCCGGTGATCAAAACGGCGCCGTCGTCCGAGGCGATGAGCGTATTCCCGCCGCCGATCACGACGCCCTCATTCGAGAAATCGTCCCCGCCGCCGACGCCGATGATCGTGATGAGCGCCGCCCCGGCCCCGGCCCCGGTCGACTCGACCGTCGATTCATCAAGGATCTGAACGCCGTCGTTTTCGGAAGTGCCGTTGGCACTGCCCGTTCCGTCAATGAGGATGTCGGCGAACTCAGAAGAGGTCTCGGCGTTCTCTGAAACGACGCCGACATTGCCTTCGCCGGTCCCCGCTGCGGTCCCCGTGATCGTCACGGTGGCGGTCGTCGCAGAGGTATTGGTCTGACTGACGACGGCGAATTCGAGCAGACGGACGCCTACGTTGTCGTCGACGCCCGAAGCGTCGCCTGTGATCGCGATCGAACCGTCGCCGGAAGCCGTGACGACGGCTCCGAATGAGACTTCCACCCCGTCGTTTTCCAATCCTCCGTTGCTGCCCGTACCGTTGATCGCGATGTCCCCGTCGACCGAGCTGACTTCGCTGCCTGCAGCGGCAACACGAACGCCGTCGTTGCCGTTCCCCGTGCCGGTCGCCGTCCCGTTGATCTTGATCGTTGCGGCATTCGCCCCGGTCCCCGTCGATGTGACCATCGATCCGGAGTCGACCTGGACGCCGACGTTGTTGCTGCCCGTCGGCCCGCCGAAGCCGTCGAGCGTGATCGGCCCGAACTCGGATGTGATATTGGCGTTTCTTCTGAGGAAGATCCCGCTGAAGTCGCCCGTGGTGGTCGCGTCAATGACCACGTCCAAGTCGACGAACCCGTTTCCTACTCCGTCGCCTGTCGTCGTGATCGACGAGTTGAGATTCAGTCTGATCGCGTCGGTCGAGAAATTCGCCCCGCTGCGGTCGGCCAGGAATCGCACGTTCCCCAATCCGCCGGTGCCCGCGTTCGTCGTCGCGGCGGTCGTATCGATCGCCACATCGAGACCCGCATTGCGACCGACGAAGATCGTCTCGGCGAGCACGGTGAGATTGCCGGTGTTTCCGACTGCGTCCGAACCGAGGATCAGGTCGTCGTTCAAGTTGACCCGGTCGACACCATCTTGCCCATCGATCGTCAGCGCCGCGTTGAAGTTATTGGCGGCACCCCCTTCATCGGTCCCGTCGTCCTGATAAGTGATCAGGTCATCGCCGACACCGCTGTTGACGGTCAGTGAGACCGTCGGCGTATTGAAGGTCGTGAATTCACCGGCCGTCGACGAGGCCTCCATCGTGCCGTCGAGATTGTCCTGAATCGTGATCGTCTCGGTCGGGTCGAGACTCAGGTAATTCAGGGTCACGTTCTGGGCGTTGATGGTCGACAGGATCGGGTCGAGACCCGTGTAGATCACCTCGAAATCGAACGCGGTGTCGGCGTCCAGGCCGTCGACACGCACGAACCCATCGGTCAGGTTCGTGTATTCGAACTGGATCGTTTCGACGTTCGAAGTGGCGTCCTGCAGGATCTCGAGCGTGTCGCCCGGGTTGTTGTCGGCCGGGGTGATGTCCGGCAGTCCGCCGTTAAAAGTCACCGACTTCCCGTCGAGGGCCGAGACGTCGAAGTTCCGCAGGTTGACGACGAACGTGTCGTCTTCGGTCCCGCCGTCGAACACGAACCCTCCCGCCGGGATCGGATCACCGTTCAGGAAATCGAGCGTGACCGTGTTGTTTCCGCCGCCACCGTTGATGTTGAGGCTCGCGGTGAACGCCGGATCGAGTGCCCGCAGCGTGAAGCCGTCGTTCCCGCCGCCAAGGTTTATCGTAGTTGACGACACCCCGGCGACGGCGAAGACCGTGTCTACGAACGTGCCCAGCCCGGCTCCCGTATCGACCAATTCGATGAAGCCGGCAGCAACATTGTTTTGCAGTACCGCGCTGTCGACTCCACCCGTCAAATTGAAGATCACATCGGTCGCGGTGCCGCTGTTGGTGATTGGTTCCAGCCCAGCGAAGGTGATTGTCGCGACAACGGGATCGGTCGCGTCGTCATCATAAGCGAAGGTGCCCGCGTGACCGTTGGCATTGGTCGTCGTGAAGGTATAAATATGCCGCGCATCATCGGGGGCGACGGCGGAATTGGGATCGGTAATGATCAGCGCATCGCCCGTTGTCCCAGTCGCCTGGCCCGCACCATCGACCGAGATGTCGCCAGTCGCCCCGTTGGTGCGGTCGTAGGTGAAGGTATCGTCTGCGGCTCCGCCGACAAGATTCTCGATGCCGGAGAACGTTCCGCCAATCTTGCCGGTCAGCGTGCCGCCTTGAGCTGTGTCGACCACAAAGACGTTGCCGTCGTCATCTCCCGTCAGCGTGTCGCTGCCGCCCAGACCGTCGATCGATCCGGAAATTGACCCCGCGTTTTCAAATGTGAAAGCGTCGTCGCCCGTTGTGCCAGCCAGGTTGGCGACATCATTAAACGTGACTCCGCCCGCTGAGCCGGAATTACTCCCGGTGACGAGATAGTTGCTGAGTCCGACGAGCGAGTTATTACCGCCTTGCCCGTTGAAGGTGATCCCGCTGACGGGAACGGGATTGCCGTTTGTCGAGTCGATCGTCAGTGTGGAATCTTCACCATCCTCGGCATTGATCACGAACTCGACCTGCAGATCGCCATCGAGCCGGAACAGTTCGCTTGTATTAGTGCCGTCGAAATTCGTCAGGACCAAATCGCCAGTCCCCGCTTCGATGAACAACCTCATCTCGTCAGCCAGGTTATCATCGTCCAGATTCAAAATAACCGTGCCATCGCCGGTAATCGCGGAGGTCTCAAAGCTGAGGTCCTGCCCCTCGATCACCTCACCAGCAGCAATGGTGATTGTTTCGCTCGGATCGGTGATGACTCTGATTTGTCCGGCATCATCATTGAGAACGGACTCGTTAACCGTCAGCCCGCCACCCACGTTCAACAAAACATCACCGCCGGCATCCGCATTGCCAGCATCTTGAATTGACACTCCGTTGATCTCAGCGATCGTGACGCACCCGATCGTCGTATTGGCGAAGGTGTCAACTTCGAGCGCGTTCGCCGCGCGGAAGGAGATCGACGACCCGCTTTGCGCCTCGGCAGCGAGGGTCGACACGTTATTGGCGACCGCGGCGAGGTTGATATTGTCGCTGGTGCTGCGAACACCGAGAACGTCGGCGGTGATCGCGCCGGATGCGTTTTGAGTGACGTTCCCGGCGGCTTCGATTCCGACGTCGTCACCCGCCGCGATGACAGCCGCGTTCAGCCCCACAAAACCGGCATCGGACCGCAGCAAGATATTTCCGTCGCCGTTTGCTGTGATATTCGCGAAGGTGAAAATACCCCCGGTTATTGCCCGGATGGCGATATCGTCTCCCTGAGTGCTGGCGACGGTTGCGTCCGAGCCTGATGTGACACCCGCAATCGGCCCAGCGAAGAGCCCTTGATCGCCCGCTGAAGCCAAGACCGTTCCGATCGATACAAAAAACGAACCGAATCGGCCATGAACGAACCCGGCCGCACTGGCGGCGAACGTTCCCGCGACATGTGGAGACCCGGTGTTGCACAGGTCAATTGACCCAGCCGTTGAAACAACAGAAAGAGAAGCGGCAGCCTGAAGGGTGGCGGTACCGGTTGTGGTCACGTCGCCGACGGCGTAAATGCGTGTCGTAAATGCGCCCACGAAGCTGTTGATGTCAACGGTCGCGCCACTGACGAACGTCAACGCGCTGGTTCCCGCCGGAACGACCGTCCCGACAGTCGTGATCGCGCCGGCCGCGTCCCGGCCGATGACCAATTCACTCGCCGTGATTTGATCAAGTTCCGCATCGTCAAGACCGAGCGTGCCGGCGGCATCGGTGGCCCCGAGTCCTGCGTTAATCGCGATACCGTCCGTCAGCGGGGCCAGCGTCGTCACGGCGACACCGGAATTGATCGAAGCGGTCCCATTAATGTCGATCGCATCGGCGAACACGTCGATCGTGGCGTCCGTGGTGGCGACCGATGATCCCGCGAGGAAGTTGGCGCTTCCGGAACTGAACGAGACGGTCCCGCCATCGGTAACCACGGCAGTACTGACGTTAATCGTCTCAGCCGTCGCGACGGTGATGCTGCCGCCGTTGGTGTCGAGGGCGGCCGTTTGGAAGTTGACCGTATCGGCTTCCCCGGCATCCCGATCGGCAGTGATGATGAGGTCCGCATCAAACTGTGCGTCAACGCCCTGAATATTGACCGTGTCGGCCCCACTCCCTGCCGTGGTGTCGATCGTGATCGAGTCGGTCGGATTAATGAACGTGACTGATTCGCCGAGGGTCGAGTCGATCGTCGACTCGTTGTCGTTTGCGTCGCCATCGTCACTGAGCGTGATCGTCTCCGCGGCGGCAGTGAACTCAAAGACGCGATCGGTCGCATTAAGGTCGTCGTCGATCGGCTCCAGGCCGGTGTAACTGATCGTCGACGTGAGCGTGCCGTCGTCGAGGATGATGTCGCCGCTACTGGCACTCGCGAACGAATGGGTGACGGTCGCGTAAGTGGTGGTTCCGTCGATCAGCGCGAGGCTATCTTGGGCCGCTCCGCCCGCGCCGCCGTCGTAGTCGATGCCGACCTGCCGATACTCGCCCCGAACGGTCAGGTCGACCTCAAGCGAGGTATCGACGTTCGATTCGCCGACAATCACAATTGTAGTGCCACGGGCGATTACATCGTCGACAAGTTCTTCCGCGATGAGCTGCCCGGTATCGAATAATTGCAGCACGTCATTCGACGCGTCCCCGTCGCCGAGGTCGTCAACTCTTAATTCGAGGACATCGGCAAGTCCGTTATTAATGATCGTGACAGGTGTCGAGAAATCTTGTTGAATCGAAACCGTGAAGGCCGAGCCCGTGTAATTCGCGAAGGCCAGCCGATTGGCTTGGGCGCCGTCAAAGAACTCGGCGGTCACGTCATCGCCATCGGCGACACCCGTAAAGGTGCCGGTGACACCGCCGGTGGAATTAAGAAACGCGTAAACGTCTCCGGCATTAATCCCGGCGTCGCCGCCTGTCGGGATATCAAAGTCGAGCGTGACGCCCGCACCGGTCGTCTCGATGGTCGTCGTGCCGGTGACGGCGATCTGATCGTAATCGGTCCCGGGGGTCGGTGCGGTATTGGTCGTGTCGTTGACTTCGACGAGGAACGTCGAACCGGCCTGGAGCGACAGGTCGTTGTTGAATGTCAGCTGGCCGATGCTGTCCTGCGGCATCGCGCCGGCGGTCAGGGTGACTCCGGTTTGAATCGTCGCGTCGCCGGTGACGGCGGCGGTCCCGTGAACAGTGCCGCTCTCGAAGGTCACGCCGCCGGTGGCGAAGCTGAGGTTCGCGAGAACCGAGGCGATCCCGTTGGCCGCCGCGGCGACCTCCAAGGCCCCGGCTCCGGAGTTCGTGACCGGACCGTTGAAAGCGATGTCACCCGTCGATTCGAACCGCAACAGGTTCGCCGCGTTGGCGGTCCACGTGCCGTTATTGATCAGGTTGCCGTCGTCGCCGGCGGCATTCGAGGGGTCACCTGTCGCAACGATCGTCAGTTCGCCCCCGGCCAGTGCCAAACCGAGGCGGTTGGCGAAGTCTTGGTTGATCGTGAAGTCGATTGAAGTCGTCGCGTCGCTGTAATCGAGCGTGCCGGTCGCGAGTGAGACATCGGAATTGGTGATACCGCTCGCGGCGATCGTGCGATGCCCAATGAACCATTCGGCGGTTGCCCCGTCCACCAGAGAGGCTTCGCCGGCGACCGTCAGATCGATATTCCCCTGTCGCGTGCCGTCTGAACCGGCCCCGCCGTGACCAATTCCCGCGTCGGCGTTCGATGTCGCTCCCGCACCGGCGTCCAAGCTCAAATTGCCGGTCAGGTCAATGCGGATCGCCCCCGCGATCGCTGTTACGGGGTCAGTCGAGGCAACGTGGAAGCCAAGTTGAGCAAAGCCGTCGGACGAAGCCGCATCGTTACCGGTGAGTTCGAGATCGGTCGCGGCAACGTTTGTTGCGCCGGTTTTACTCCCGACCGCGATGCCATTTGCTTGGTTGCCGTCACCGATCGCGACGGAACCACCGCCGATACCGTAGGTCGAGTCGTCCGCAAAGACGGCGGCAATATTGAATGTCGTCCCCGTTAATCCCGTCGAGCCATCCCATCCGGCGACGACGTTAATATCGCCAGTGCTGTCAAGTTGAATCGAAGCGTTAAGTTCGACGTTCGCTTCGGAGAGCAGGTTTGCGTCCCCGCCACCGTTATTGGTGACGGATTGAGCGATCCTGAGATCGCCGGATGCAATCAGCGTCACATCGTCCGTCGCGGCGCCGTTGGCGATCGTCACACCGGTGGCACCGCCGACGATCGAGGCCCCGCTCACTTGGCCAACCGCAAGAGAGTCAGTGTTAGAGATATTGATGTCGCCCGCATCGGTGAGCGCCGCGATGGTGAGTGCTGTCACATCCGCCGCTGTTGCCGTGTCGATATCGTCGGTCACCCCGATGCCATCGGCGGAGAAGAACAACGCCTCGGCCGCGATGATGTTGGCGTCTTCAACACCGGCGGTAACGCCCGAATTGTTGTCGAAGATTGCTCCGACGCCAACACTGGGATCCGAGAGCGATACATCGGCCGCGGCGATGAATTTGCCGGCGGCATTAATTCCGTCGGAGTCGAGATTCACTTGGGAGAGGGAAATATTGTTCGCCGCGATGAGGACCGCATCGCCCTCGGTCGAACTGATCGTCGACCCGTCCTGCATCACGATGTCAGCGACCGTCGAGTTCAGTGTGATCTGTCCCGTCGTGGCGGAGACCCCCGGTTGCCCGGAGGCGACGGTAATCGTCCCGCCCGCGGTCAATGAGACCGCGCCGCTGCCGTCTTGATCGAGTTGGTTCACGGTGACGGCGTCGGTCTCGATAATTACAATGTCGCCGGAGTCCGTGTCGTCGACATCGAGTGTATCGATCGTCGTGCGGAGCGCATTGGCTGTCGTGCCGACACCCTCCGCGGAGTCAATGATCAAAGTTGCGGTACCGGTCGTGCGGCTGATCGTGACAGCGGATGAACTCGTTTGTGTCACACCGCCGCGATCAGTATCGGTCCCGGTCGCCCCTTCGTGATCAGCAATGATTTGAATGGTGTGCGCGGCGCTCGCCGTCGTGATTAAGCCATTCGCGCCGAGGATCACATCATCCCCAGCTTGGAAGAGGAACGTGGAGTCGGTCGCGGAGTCGAGCGAGACGGCCGCGTTGACGGTCAGGTCGTCATCGTTTGCCGTGTTATCATCCCCGGCGATGAAGCTCATCGACCCGGCGAAGGTCATGTTGCTGCTGATTGTCAGTGGACTCGTCGCGGTGATGACGCCGCCGCCGGCAAAGTTGCCATCCCGCCTCGTTGCGGCGTCCCCGTCGAGATCGATCAACTCCAACGCCCCAGCATTCGTGATGAAGACGCCGCCGGAAGTGGTGTTCGTGAGATCGAGCTGACTGACGGTTGTATTGAGATCGCCATTCGCGGCCGCGGAACCGATCCCGGTCGCGGCGTTGAGAATTGCCTGACCGGCGATGATATTGGCGGCACTGTCATCGGCGGAGCCGTCTGTAATCGCCTCGCCGGACGTGATGGTCACGCCTGTGACGCCGTCCGAAGTGATCGAGCCCACTTCAACCGCGCCGGTCGCTCTCATTTCGACCGAGCCACCGTTTGCCACCACGCTTTGCGCAATGATCTTGCCGGTGCCGAACGAACTCATTTCGACCGAGCCACCGGTTGCCACCATGCTTTGCACAATGATGTTGCCGGTGCCGAGCGCCTCGAAACTGATCTTTCCGCCGTTACTTTGAACGTCGGTGAGCGTGAGGTCGTTCCCGGCGTTCGCGTTCAGCCCGACTCCGCCACCTTGGGCAACCGCCTTGAGGGTCAGCGAATCGCGCACTTCCAGTTCCTCCCCGTCACCGATGCCACCTCCGGCAACGAGATCAATGTGGGAACCGATCAGATTGAACAGGCCCATGGCAAGACTCACGTCGTCATTGTTCTGCACGACGTCTTGGATTGACGAAGTGCCCGCAGCGGTCAATTGAATTGTTCCCGTGCCCGCATTGAGTTGTCCCAGATGCAAGTCGCCGATGCTGGTGATAAAGAAATCGGCACCCGGCGCGACGGTGGCTGCATCGACACGGCCGCTGGCAGAGATTTCTAACGGGGTGCCGCTGACACCGATTCCGTTCGCGCCGGTATTCATTGTGATGGTGCCGGCCGTCAGATCGGGCACTCCGCCAACGGGCCCGCCGGTGATCGCCCCGTTGGCATTCAGTGTGACCGCCTGACCGGTCGCGTCGATCACGCCGCCGCTAAAGTTAATATCGCCGTTCTGTGCCGTCAGTTCGACCGCACCACCGGCAGCGAGCGTGCCGGAGTTCAGCGTGATCTCATCGGTCGTGACGTTAACCGCGCCGCCGATCGTGCCACCATTCAGGGTCGTTGTTCCCGCACCAGCCGATTGCGTGAGGCTCGCCGCTTCAATCGTTGATTGGAAGTCGACATCGTTGGCATTTGTAATTGTGACCGCGCCGATCGCGGCATTCGCGCCGATCGCACCGTCGACAGCGATGTCACCGGTCGTGTCAACGGTGAGCCCGGAAACGGCGCTCCCGTTCTCGATGCCGTCGAAAATAGCCAGATCGCTCGAACCGAGGTTAAAGACGACATTGCTATCGAGTAAGAGCGTACCTTCGACCTCGACCACCCCATTACCGCTGGCGCCGGTGACGGTGACATCACCTGCCAGCCGGATTGTCGGGTCGGAATTGTTGCCTGATGCGGAATCGAAGAAGCCGAGATCGGCGAGCGCTTCGTCATTGCCGATCGCCCCCTGAATCGAGATTTCGCCGCCTCTGGCGGAGACGGAGAACCGTCGGTTGTTCGCGGCACTATCCGCATTGACATCCCCGGTGATTAAGAGGGAGTAATCATTGCCCGGCAATCCGTCATTAATATCGATGTTGAAGTTCGTCGTGGTCGGATGCGAGAGGATGACATCGCCATTGAGTTCGATCGTTTGCGCAGCCGTGACTCCCGTGGCTCCATCACCGTCCACGACAAGGCTGCCGCCGAGGATGATTTGATCCGCCGTGACGTCGAAGTCTTCAAAGCCGGTGCCATTGCCGACCCCTGCCTGAAAATCAATCACGCCACCAGCGGCGTTAATAACGAGGTGGGTACCGACATTTGCTGACGTGCCTCGGGCGTTCTCCGTAAACGTGACGTTCGCCCCTGTCAGCGTGAGCAGGCCGGTCGTCGCATCCCCGACCAATTGTGTGTCGCCACGATAGAACTGATCGCCGGTCGTGGTGACGTCCTGATTGACGACGATCCCTTCAGCTGTCAGGTCGATGCTGGTCAGGCCCGTCGTGAGCGCGGCGTCGACAATAATGTCGTCATCGCCGCCGTCGCCGTTGACTTCGAATGCCAACGCGAACGCATCATCAACCGACACAACGGTTAGCGAATCGTCTCCATCGCCCAGATTAATTGTGAGTGACGTGCCCCCTGTGACGTTAAAGACCACATCCTCGAAAGTACCGGGTGCTGTCCCCGCATCACGCAGCCGCATCTGGCCGTCATTCGCAGTGCCGAAGTCTTCGAGGACGGCTGTGTCCGTTGAGCCTGTCAGGTTGAAGATGATATCGGTGGCAGTACCGGTGTTGGAGATCGGCTCCAGACCGGTGTAAGTGATGGTCGAAGTGGTCGTGCCGTCATCGAGCACGATGTTGCCATCATTGGCATTGGTGGCGTTGTAAGTGGTGGTGGTGAAGTTACCGTTGGTCAGCACAAGTTCATCGTTCCCACCGGTGCCACCGTTAAAGGTGAGGCCATTCTTGAAGACGTCCGTATCGCCATCGAAGTCGACCGTAAGGGTGCTGTCGATGCCGTCTTCGCCATTAACGATGATCGGCGTGTCGAGCGTCGCGATGGCTTCCTGCGCCAGCAGGATTGTGCCATCGAAAAGCTGCACGATCCCTGCGTTAGTATCGACCTTTAGTTGAAGATCATCGGCGTTGCCGTCGGCGGCGAGGGTAATTGGATTCGTGAAGTCGGGCGCAATGAATTCAAAGGCACCGATGTCAACCGTGCTGAAGAATCGGGCCTCACCGCGTTGGTCACTCGCTAATGGCGTACTTCCATTGGAACCCTCTTCGGTGGCACGGTTATCCAGACCCGCATCGATCGCGGCGCTGCCGGGGGTGATCGCATGGGTGTTGGTCGGGCCGCCGTTGTCAGTCAGCGGTTCCAGGCCGGGGTCAACTGCCGTCCCGAATGTCGATAGAATGCCCCCGCCAGTTTCGATAATGCTGTTTTGCACAACGATTCCTGGACTGAGGCCGGCGGCATTGCTGCCGCTTGCATCGCTGGCCGCGTTGATCGAGTCGGCGAAGATCGTGTTGTAGGCGACGATGGTCGCTTCGGTCGTCGCAATCACACCCACATCTTCAGTGC
>NZ_CP036268.1:1360481-1382984 GCF_007744515.1 Stratiformator vulcanicus | reverse complement strand
GCGAAACGCCGCGCCATCCTGCCGCTGGATGACAATGCCGTTCTCACCACTCGGGCCTTCAATGGTGATGTCGGTGGTGATCTGGAAGGCGGTGCGGCCTGCTTCTCCGGGATCGAGACCGGTGTCGAATTGATTGATGAAGATCGTGGCATCGCCGGCCGCGACCAAAGCGGGGTCGAACTGGATCGTGACGGGGTTGTTGTCCAGCTCCGCGAGTTCAATCGCTTCACGGAGCGTGAAATTTCCAGCGGAGAAATCACCGTCGCTCACATCGCCCAAAGCATCGACCACGATCGGCGGCGGCGGCGGATTGATCGTGACGACGAAATCGCCATTTGTGTAACTCGCAACGGCGGATCGTTCACCCGCCTCGACGTCGCCATCGGCGAAGAAGTCGCCGGTGAGGATGCCATTTTCCGGGGCATTGGCGAACTCGCCCGTGATCGAATTGGCGGTCAGAAAGTGATAAGCGTCATTAAGATTCGTTTCCGCATCGCCGCCCGGCTCGAAATCGACGGTGAAGACAACATTGGGATCAATCGTGACGTCGACACTGACAAAGACTCGATCGTGGGTGCCGCCAGCGCCGGGAGTGGTCCCGACTGCTTGCTGATCATCAATTTCCACGAGGAAGGTGGAATCGGACTCGAAAGTCAGATCACCATTAACAATCAGTGTACCGAGGCTGTTGCCGGCCGTGAGTGTGCCACCCGCTGCGATCACGGTATCACCAATGACGATTCCGTCCCCGGAAACGACGCCATCGCGGAATGTCGTCGTGCCCGAGCTACTGCCGATTCCGCCGAGAATAATCGTATTGCCGTCGGCAGTCACATCGCCCGTGTCGGCAAAAACCCCGACTCCGCTGTCAATCCGGACCGTGTTGCCGCTCAGCGTGATGTTACCGGCACCGCTTTGGATGAAATCCCGAACAACGAGATCGCCGCTGCCGTCGTCGCCACCGGTCGGCGAAGCCGCGCTATCGGCTTCCAGTAAGACGGAACCCCCATTGGTGACGATTGACGCGTCGACAAAGATGTTATTGCCCGCCTGAGCGCTGATCCCCACGCCCGCGGCCGTGATGTTGATCGCTTGATTAAAGAAGATGTTGTTGGTCGCCTGCAGCGTTACGTTGGCGACAGCCGAGTTGATGAGACCAACGTCAACTGTTGATGTCCCACCATTCGGATTCTCAAAGAACAAGTTCGGGTCAAGACCGCCAACGAAATTTCCAACCGTGATGTTCTCGGGATCGAGCAGAAGATCCCCCGTTTGCCCATTCACCGCACCAAGGTCGGCGGTCCCGAAGTAACCCAGTCGCCCTTTGCCGGAGACTTCGGCAAAGCCACCATCGCCCGACGCACTTCCACCCCGAGCCGAAATGTGACCGGCGTAGTAGGTAGTGCCATCGGCCCAGACGACAATCTTGCCGCCGTCGCCATTCAGGATTGCATCAGCGGTGAGTTCGGCTCCCGCTTCAATCAGGGTCGTCTCGGCATTGCGGACGTCGGCGTTGGCCCCTTGGTAATCGCCGCCGACCAGAATGGTGCCGCCACCAAGCAGTCCGTCCGCGTTGATAGAAGCATCGGCTTTTAATTCGACGTGAGAGCCGAGCAGGTGGACCTCGCCGCCGGTCCCGCTAGTCGACGACGCATCGACGGAGCCGTCGATCGTTAAGGTTGACCCGGCTTCGAGGAAGATCGCCCCTTCCCGGCTCTCGATCTGGGAGTTCTTGAGGATGGTCATGTCGCCCGTCGCGGCCACGTCGAGCGTTCCGCCGTCGGAGATCAGACCTCCATCGATCAAGACATCCCCGCTCGACGCATATAGGTCGCCACTTTCGAGGGTCGTCGACCCGCGAAATTCGACCGCGTCATTCGCGTCACCGGAGATTGAGACATCGGTGCCGGGGCTGTTCAGGCTGTCGATCGTGACATCGGTCCCGTCGGGACTCCCGCCGGTGGTGTCGATCGCGAGTTCATCGGCGATGCGGGTCAGTTCGAGCTGCAGGTCTCCGGTCGAGACGAGGGTCGAGCCGGACCCGTTAGTGCCGACGCTGAGCGAGCTGAGCCGTGAACCGTCGATCGTCTGCGATTTCGCGTCGGTGCTGTCGATCACCGCCTCGACGTCGTCGTAAGTCACAGCCGCATCGATGTCGGCTGACTCGACATTGATGACCGAAGCGTCGTCCGCCAGTGAGTGAGAAACGCTTTCGACGTCGGAAGCTCTCACCTCCAGTATGTCCTGGCCTTCGTTGCCGTCGAAGCTGATCTCCCCGTCGAAGGGCCCGTCACCGAGGTCGACCGTCAACGTGTCGGCATCGCCGGAGCCGATCACGTCGATTGAGGTAATGCCGTCGGCGTCGCCTTCGAAAATCTGATTGCCGTTCAGATAGACGTGCAGGTCATCCCCCGCGCGCGAGACTTCGAACGAATCGGCGAAGCCGTCATCCATACCGCTGCCTGCGGTCACGGTCATGCCGCCGACGTCGTCGACGGAGACGCTCCCGTCGGTCGTCGCACCGTCGCCGGAGTCGGAGAGCACGGGGAGGACGGCCGACGCATTGAGCATGCGTCGGGGCTCGAGTCGCTTCACCCGCAACTTGGCCGTCGCGAAACGTCCACGTGGGGTTTCTCGGCGACGGCGTGTTGCGACCAAAGACTGCAGCCAGGAGACAAGAAGCATCATCAAAGCCTTTGGCGGAAGGCGCGGTAGGGCAGCAAGTTCGGCGGATTGCGGGAATCCCTCAGTTCGGCAGCGGGGGATTCCCGGAACGCCATTATCTGCGCACGCGGAAATGACTGTCAATTCGCCGTTTGCGTCGATTCTTGAATCAAACCAAAGTCGTTTGACCCAACGCACCCAAATCGGGCCGTTTAAGACGAAAACGCGGGCATTCGCGGTCAGTCAACATATTCCGAACAGGACGATTCGACGGAAGCGTAGCCGCCCGGCCACGCGATAAAGACAAGGAGTGCCCGTCGACACACCAAATCGTGCTCAACCGACCAACTGTCCAACAACGCCGGCCCGACGATGAACGAGCTCATGACCGACTGCCGACGCAACAGCGGGCGAGCCGTCATCGGTGCCTGCCTCACCCTCTCGTTCGCAGCGGCTGCGATCGGGGCCGAGTCCGATACCGTGCTCTCGCAGCGGGCCAGCGAAATTTCGCTGTTCGGAGAAGCCCTGATCATGCCGGTTCCGGCGTGGATCGGCGGCCGCAGAGCCGTTCTGCCTACTCCCGAAGGCGTTTCAACTCGTGCAATGGAGCAAGTCGCCACGGCGAAGAAGGCTGATTTTTCGCCCGATTCAAAAGACGATCGGTGGTACAGCTTCAACGGGTCGACGACTTCGTCGCATGGTGTGGTGATTCAACAGGTTCAGGCGGAATTGCCCGCCCCGACGCCCGGCGAAGCCGCGGATGAAGCGCTGCCGACCCCCCGTTCGGGCGATGAGCCGTTGACCCCGTCTCGTCCAAATCTGGACGGGGACGATTTGGACATGCGGCCCGATATCGCCGATGCCATCTACGCACGACGATGCGAGTTCGGCGAAGCAGAACTCGCAACGCTATTAAAGCCGACGACCCAATTGACGGCGACACTAGGTACAACAGACATGGCGGTCCCCTGTGACCCCGCGGCCGATCTGTTCGACCAGTGGGGAGATCGTTATGTCATCGCCCAACCCTGGGCAAACGTTACGCCGGAACCGATGGAGTTCTGTTTCCATCATCAGCCGCTTTGGTTCGAAGACGCGAATTTGGAACGCTGCGGACGGACGATCGGCTGCCTTCAGCCGGCACTCTCGGGCGCCTACTTCTTCGCCAACACCACGACCATTCCATATCGATTCGCAGCCGAATGTCCGAAGGACCTCGTCTGTGCGAAGCAGTTCTGCGGTCCCTGCCAGAAGTACAGCATCGCCGACAACTACCTGCCGCCGCCCAGCGTCAAAGGCGCGGTCGCGCAGGCCTTGGCTGTCACGGGGCTGTTCTTCGTCATTCCGTAGTGCGGGCAGACTCGTCGAAGAACACGCACAACCAGACCGTCGGTTCGTCCGGCGATGTGCGCTCGACACGATGCCGCCGCCCGGCGGGCAGAAGCAGGTGATCGCCCGGCTGAAGTGTCAGCGGCTGCGGCTCGCCTTCCAACCGCAGTGTTGCCGACCCCGCCAGTAGTACGACCCATTCCGCCTGCGGTTGGTCGTACCAAAAGTTCTCCGGGCTCGCCTGCCCCGTCGAGACGATGCGTTCAATCCTCACGCGTTCTCCCTCCGCGAGAACGTCTGTGAGTTCCTCCGGCAGATCGTGTGGCAGATCGTCGAATAGATTGCGCATGAATGATCCCGCGGCCTCGAACAGCGCCGCCAACTTTAGCGGACCGAATCATACGCGAAAGTCGAACGCCACCCGAACGCGATCATGGGCCTACGTGTCGGCATCTCGTCACGTTCTCAATTCGTTGCGAATCACTATGAATAAGGAAGGCGGTGCGCCGTGAGAAACCAATTCGAAGCCGAATCCGAAGACTGCTTTCGGGGCCGCTCGTATCGAGATCATGAGCAAACGCCGACGCGGTTATCCGTCTGAGGCCCGCGTGAAACGGGGCGTCCGCGTCGTCCACGGCGAGAAATTGCTGGAAGAAAAGCTCGGCCGCAACGACCTATGTCCGTGCGGATCGGGCCAGCGATTCAAGAGGTGCTGCCTCACCAAAGGCCGTTTTTGACGGCGTCAATCGCGACCACTACTTTTAGGGACGACTGATTGGAGGGCGCCCGGTTTCTGAGGGCATTTTGAACGAGAAGCACCGGTCTGGATCGAAGTCTCGTCGCCCCGCTCAGGGGGAAGCAGCCCTCGATCGACCGCCCTGATTTTCCCTATTTCTCTATTTTACGCATTTTTTGCTTTTGACTTATTTTTCGGTTTCGGTTTACTGGTCCGACGTACGGCAACAACCCCGTCGGCATCCCCAGCCGGCCCGAAACAATGGAGGTCAGAAGCGATGAATGTTTCCACTTTGAGCCGGTCGATGCTCTTCGCCGGATTCACGTTTGCCCTGTGTGCCGCGTCGGCACTCGCCCAGCCGCCGGCGTACGAAGCGCCGTCGCAACCGCTGGCCGCGGATACGTCTGCAGAGCCGTCTTACACTGGCGGAATCAACCCATTCACTCCGCCGGACGGCATGGCAACGCCGATCGACTCACTGCTGTGCCGGACCGGGCAGGGAGCGGTGAAGTGCTTCGTGTTTTCGCCGCGGAACTGCTTCGATCTGGCAGCGGCCTGCTATCGTCGCGGTCTGTATCAAGACGCAATCGCGCTCCTCGACCGGGCCCTGCAATACGGTCCGAACGCGGGTTATTTCTACCTGCGGGGCATGGCCGAGATGCAAATCGGAGAGTGCGATGCGGCAGGGGAAAGCGCCCAGGGCGTGGCTCAGTCACTGCGGGCCGGGAATATCGGCGGTCTGGACCGAATCGGTGAACGGTTCAACGGACCGGTCGCGATTCAAATGCGGGCTCTGATCGAACTTTCGGCTAAGTAGTGAAGCCCATCGAGGCGAATGGCGGCAAGCGCTGCCGATCACGGCTGCAATAAGGCTCACTTCGATTGTGCGAACCAATCGTGAGCGATCCGGTCGAGGCCACGGCGCGACCGGGTCGCTTCGATGTGGCCGATCGGCAATTCAATCAGCTTCGTCCGCCACAACGCGCTTAATTCAAGGACGCGATCGGTCGGAACGAAGCGATCATAGGTCGCCGCGACGAGGGTGATGTCGGAACCGGCGATCAAAGGCTTCGAGTCGAGCAGCGAAATCGGAGCGGCGAGCGGTCTCATTTCGGCTATTTCAGCCGGCTCAAGCCGTAGGCTTTCCTTCGCCGCTTTCACGATCACCCCACCCTCGGTTAACAGCCCGAGCATGTCGACGGGCGGGGTGATCGCCAGGGCCGACTTCAGCGACGATTCCAACGTCGCAACGGTCAATACGACCCATCCGCCGAAACTGATACCGGCCAGCGAAACCTCACGTCCGGATGCGATCGTCGCCCGAACGACCGTCCAGACGTCCCGAACCGCTTGCCGGAAGACACCGAAGGTATGATCGACGTCACCACCGACCAGTAATTGCCCCGGTCGATAACCGTCCGGTGTTCGCCGGTGGTTGAAAGGGAGGTCGACCGCGACCAGTTCGGTGTCACGCTTGAGCGAATGACGGGCGAAAACCTCTTGCGGTCGCTCATCGCGCTGCACGAGCCCGTCGACCATCACGACGGCGCGCCGGGTACGGGCTTCCCCAAGAGGCCGCCAACGCCGCCCGATGATCTCATTATTCTCCGGAAACGAACTCGTCATCGAACTACGACAGCGAATTTCGTCGACGGCGAATTCATCGGTCCGCCGAATTTCGTGACACATCAAATTCAGCGGCCGACTGTTCGGCAGACTGCCGAAGAACTGCGACCGATCTCCGCTGAGCAAAGCCGGGTATTGTTCGGTGTAAGCACCGCTTACGGGCGGCAGGTTGCGGTATCGCAGCACGCGTTTCAGCAGCAGCCAACCGACCAGTTCGTCGATAACGTTCGATCGAAGGCGTTGAAACATTAAATTTCTCGGTCGGCCATCGCCACGCACATCGAGCGTCAGGCGGCCCGACGATCGGATGGGGGCACTGATGCTTGTCGTTCTAATTCGCGAAGTCGTTTGCGGACCAAACGACGGTCACGCTTGCTCAAACCTTTCAGCAACTGCTGTTCCGGGAGGTCGAGCCGAAGCGTCTTGCCGTCAATTTCCATTGTGGGCGGAGCTTGCTCAACAGGCTCTGGGGCGGGAGCAGCGGAAGACACGGCTTTGCGGCGTTCTGGTTTTATCTTCTTCCTGGCAGCCCTCGGTGCCTTTAACGATCCGGTCTCAGTGTTCATCTCAGTCTGAGTGGTCGTGGCTTGCTGCTCCGGCGAGTCGTTTCCGACGACTTTGAACGCTTCCTCGCCATCCGCCACTTCGGCGGGCGTTTGTGATTTTGACTGGGTCGGGTCTGTCGGGGGCTGTTGCAACTGAGCCGTACCCGTCGGATCGAGTTTCGCCTCGTTCTTCTTCCGGGCGGGACGCCGCTTTGCGGCCAGCGGTTCGACCGAGACATACACCACGTAGCGGGCATGCCAAATGGCGATCAAGAAAGTGAATCCGCTCCCAACGAGCATTGCCGACATCGTGAGCGTTGTTGCACTGACATCGGCGAGCACATCGATCGCGCATCCGACCGCCGCCGTGCCCGAAGCCAGCGCAAGACCGAGACACAGAATTCCGGTCGCGCGACTTCCGCGACTGTCGCGATAGAGCGACCACAGTAGTTCGGAGCCGATGACGAGCGACAATCCCGCCGGGACCAGTCGGGCTGCCGCTTCTCCCCACACGTCGACAAGCACACTCAAGAGCGCCTGATCGAGCCCGCAGGCGAACACGATTCCCGTCGCAAAAGCACAACCGGCTGCTCTCAACCAGGTGACGAATCGCCCGTCGAAGTCGGTCAAACTCAAGCTGCGGGCCCAGCCGACGATGGCGAGGAACATCGACGCGGCCAGCATCTCGATCGCGAACAATCCCCGCAATGCGGAACCGGATTGCGCGTCGAACAGCAGTCTCGCGACTTCGGAAGCATCCGCTCGCGCCTGTGCCATCTTCAAGCTGAGTAGCACCGTGACCGCGAGAATGGCGACGCCGAGCAAAGCGTGCATCCAGATCGGCCGCGGAACGACGAATTGCAACGGGAGTTCCGTCGGCAACTGACGTTGGGGCAGCGGACGCCGGGTGCCTGCCGGCACGGACGAGCGCTGTACTTCCTGCTCCGGCACTTCGGGAACTGCGTTCGATCCGTCCTCGGAGGCGAGCCTGCGCCTGCGTCGTTCGTCGAGCCGACCGGCTCCCGCGAATCCATTCGCCATAGTTTTTCAATTGCCGTTCGAATGAGACGCCCCGGAATCCCGTGGGGCTATCAGGAAAATCGGCGCCCCAATCGACTGAGCAGTCGTGGGCAGCCCGTGGCCTGACCGACCCTCACATCCGATCTGATCTCTACCGCAACCGGCAGCAAACGCCATTTCGGCAGCATTACAGGCCTGTCTCGATATGCCATAGTGGCATCTCTCGAAAGCCTCCTTTAGGCCAGCCTGAGAAAGCCGCCTTCCCAATAGCCATTGTGCCAGCATTTTAAGGTCCAATTGGGTGGACTGCCACAATTAAAAACAAGAAAGCCTGTTTGGCATGCCTGTTTCATAAAGAGAATCTCATCATGTTCGGCCGGTCGCACACCAAGTCTCCGGCCACCCAACCGAGAATTTTTCAATTCGGACCTTATCGTCTGAAAGGAGCAGGAAAGATGGCTACGACTGTGACACGTTGGAATCCCTGGCAGGAACTCGAAGCATTTCGCCGCGAGGTGGACGGACTCTTCCGCAGCGGCGAAACCGGTCGTCGGTCGGGCGGCCCGGCATGGAATGTCTATCGGAGCGAGGAAGGTGTCGTGCTGACCTCGGAACTGCCGGGCTACGACCCCGATGCCTTCGAGGTCGAATCGAAGCGGGACGCCCTCACGATCCGCGGTCGGCGTGTCGAACCGACCGGCGATGATGACCGGTTCCTGCGTCGGGAACGCCGCGATCGCGAGTTCGAGCAAACGCTCAAACTCCCGTTCGTTCCCGACACGGAAAAGACGGAAGCCGAGTACCGACACGGTATTTTGACTCTCAAACTGTGGCGTTCGCCGGCCGAACAGCCACGCAAAATAGCCGTGAAGACCGTCTGAGCGATCGGAGCGGTCGAACATCATTTACTTCACAAAACAAACGACTCTTGTCGTAGGAGGACTTTCATGAACGGTTGCGAAACTTTGATCAAACCCGAAGCGGAAAATGCGACGACCGAGAAATCGAGCCACAATCGGCCGACATTTCGTCCGTCCGCCGACATCCGGGAACTGGACCGAGCCTACGAGCTCGTCGTCGACGTCCCGGGTGCGACCGAGGAGAGCATCGAGCTGACGCTGAAGGCCGATCAACTCACCGTGGAAGCGAAGGTGGCCGATCAGGCATTCGACGGCTATCAACTCGTCGCGAACGGCTATCCGGTCGGTGATTATCGCCGCACATTCCGCGTCGGCGATGGCATCAATCGGGACGGCATCGACGCCAGCGTCAAAGACGGCGTCCTTCGCGTCACCGTGCCGAAGGCCGAAGAAGCCCTGAGCCAGAAGATCGCTGTCAAAAGAGTCGACTGACTCCAGGCAAGCGATTAATCAGATGAGGCAACGAGCAAGGCCCGCGCATCAGCGCGGGCCTTTTTATTTTCACTCTGCCGGCCAACCCGGCCATGCAGAACACAGACGGCACGGGAGCGATCGACCGCGTGAGGAAGATCGATCGGCGAGAGCCGACCGATTGACGTTCCTCGAGCGTGCCTACCTAGAGCACGCCCCCGTGGACGCGGTAGGGCGTCGAGATATCGGGCAGGTCGAGGAACCACATCCGCTCCCAGATCTCCGTGCAGTGACGGAGGTTTTCCGACACAAAGATCAATTCTTGCGTCCGGCGATCCCGGAGCGTCGAGTAGATCGGGACGATGCAACCGACCTCGCAGAGGCTGGCGGCCAAGAGCATGGCGAACATAAGTTTCCGCATCGATCCCCTCCGTGGGCAACGGCCCGTCGGCAAATCCCTGCCGATCAGGTGCAAACAGATGATTCCCACCGGACGACCGCCTGAACAGGTAGCCGTCGCACCGAGTATTTCTTCGTGCTTAGCGGCGGAACGTCTCGCGTTAAGAGCGATACGATCCGCACATGGGGTATTTTCGACACGACCGGACCGTTGGCGTGAGACCGAATCTGGAAATTTGGGAAGGGTTTGCCGATTCTCTGCTCAATTCAGTCGGATCCCGAGCGGGAATGCTGATCAGAGGAACATCAAGAGTCGGGGTCGGAGTCAAGCGGAAGCCGCCCTAAAGAACGTCCAACGACTCTAATTGTCGCCATCCCGAGCGAAGGAAGGCTGCTGCATCGGGCTGATCGGCGTCGACGGTTTTTCAGGGACGTCGCGAGGTGGCTCGTAAGATGGCGGCATCCCAGACGGGCGATTGAGCGGCGGTTGATGACCGGACGAACCGTATTGATTCCCTGACTCAGGCCGCGGACGTTCGGCTTCGGGACGTGATTGGGGTGGCTCAGCCCCTTTTTGCGCCGCTTCCCGCTCTCGCCGGGCGTCTTCCTCTTCAAGCAGGAGGACCTTCTCTTCCATCTCTTTGCCGGGCTTGAAGGTCACGACGTATTTCGCCGAAACGTCCACACGCTCGCCCGTCCGCGGATTACGTGCCCGCCGGGCGGCCCGCTTCTTGACTTCGAACACCCCGAAGTTGCGCAGCTCGATACGCCCTTCCGTCACGAGCGTTTCAACGATCGCGTCGAACGTGCGCTGCACGATTTCCTTCGTCTTGAGCTGCGTGAGCCCCATGTCGTCGGAAATCGACTTGACGATTTCTTTCTTGGTCACGGATCGCACTCCGGCGCTCGGTCGTAGTCGTCGAAAATTGGAACTCCATCCCTGCTAAGACTTTAAGCGCACGCGTGACTTAACGTCAAGTCAATTCAGGCTTTTCGGCGTGCCGCCTGATCGATCAACCTCGCGGCAGTTGCGGCAAATCCCGCTACAGCGGGCTCTCGGCGAGTTGCTGCTCGATCTGTTCGAGCGGAACAAAGTCGCCCTGACCGATCCCCGGACAGCCGCGTGCCGTCTCCTCCCACGCGCTGCGATCGGCGAGGTTCGACTTCCACATCGGCCACGTGCGGCACTGGGCGGGACGGGCATCGTAAACAGTACATCGCCGGGTCTTCGCATCGAAGAACGTACAGTCTCCATTCGCGAATTCACGCAAGGAGAGCTTCATCCGAAGGGGTCGGGTGTGGAACAACCGGACCTCTCCGGCAGGCTTCCCTAACACCTCGGCGATTCGTTCAATCTCTTCATCAGTGACCCAGACCGCCCCCGGCGAACCGGTGCAGCAATTACCGCACTGCGTGCAGCGAAATTTCACGCCATCGGCATACCAAGGGGCATCTGATGAGTCGCTCATTGAGTTGGCCCCTTCGGCGTTCCTGTCGCCCATGGTTTCCCAAACGAATTGCCTCAAACCCCGCGGGCCGGTTGGGCCGCCTCGGCGATTTGGCGACCACTCGCCTTCTCGGCATCAGCCGCATTGAGCGCCTTCAGGTACGCCTTCATGCCCGCCTCAATGATGTCGGTACTCACGCCCTTGCCGTGATAGTCACGACCGAGCGCCGCCAGCCTGACGTTTACTTCGCCCAAGGCATCCTTACCGCGACTCACACTGCGGACCTCGAAGCTATCGAGCCGAGCTTCGATTCCGATGATTCGCTCCAGCGTGTTGAAAACCGCGTCGATCGGGCCGTCGCCGGTGGCTGCATCACAGTGAATTTCACCATCGGCGTCTTTGAGCTCGATCGTCGCCGTCGGAATGCTGCCCGAGCCGGCCGACGTGTGGAAGCTCACGACTTGCCATCGCTCTTCAACGACGCCGATGCGATCCTCGATCAGTGCCACGATGTCGGAGTCGTAGACTTCCTTCTTCTTATCCGCGAGCGTGATGAAGTCGGCAAAGACCTGCTCGAAGGCGCCCGGATCCAACGAGTGCCCCAATGCGGCGACGCGATCACGAAATGCGTGGCGACCGCTGTGCTTGCCGAGGACGAGGTTCGTGCCGACATAGCCGACGTCTTCGGCCCGCATGATCTCGTACGTGCTGCGCTCCTGCAGGATGCCGTGCTGGTGAATGCCGGCTTCGTGGGCGAAGGCATTGCGGCCCACGATCGCCTTGTTCCGCTGCACCGACTGACCCGTGACCGTGCAGACGAGGCGACTGATGCTGCACAGCTTCGGCGTATCGATATTGGTCCGCACGCCGTAGTGATCGAAGCGTGTGCGGATCGCCATCACGATCTCTTCAAGCGCCGCGTTGCCGGCCCGCTCGCCGATTCCGTTGACCGTGCATTCGATCTGCCGGGCACCCGCCTCGACCGCGGCGAGGCTGTTGGCCACCGCGAGACCCAGGTCGTTGTGGCAGTGAGTGCTGATGATTGCGCGTTCGATATTCGGCACCCGCTGCCGCAGCGTTTCGATCACCTGCCGATATTGAGCCGGGGTCGCGTAGCCGACGGTGTCCGGGATATTAACGGTCGTCGCTCCCGCGTCGATCGCCTTCTCGACGACTTCGCACAGGAAGTCGAGTTCCGTTCGCGCGGCGTCTTCGGGCGAAAATTCAATGTCCTCGCAGCTTTCCTTCGCGCGCTGCACACCTTCGACAGCTCGCCGGACGATCTCGTCCTTATCCATTTTGAGTTTGAACTCGCGATGGATCGCGCTGGTCGCAAGAAAGACGTGAATCCGCTTCAGCTCCGCATCGCGCACCGCCTCGGCCGCGCGATCGATGTCTTCGGGTCGGCAGCGGGCGAGGCCGCAGATCGTCGTCTGATCGCCAAACTTCTGAGCAATCTTCTGCACCGCTTCGAAATCGCCCGGCGACGCGATTGGAAAACCGGCTTCGATCACGTCAACGCCGAGGTCGACGAGCGCCTTGGCGACTTCGAGCTTCTCAGCCGTATTCATGCTGCAGCCCGGGGACTGCTCGCCGTCCCGCAGGGTCGTGTCAAAAATACGGACGACGTCGGAACCGGCCGGCTCCCCGGCCACATTGTCTTCAGCGGAGTTTGATTCGGCAGTAGATTCGGCAGACATTGCTGATCTCCCAGCGACGGATGATTCGCCGCAACTTTAGTCTCAGGAAGGTTCCGCGCCCACGATCAGCAGCCCCGAGGGAATCGGTTTCGGGGCGGGCGCAAACAAAAACCCTGAAACCGATCGAGGGTCTCAGGGTTGATTGCAGTGCTCGTCTTAATAAACGATCCGCGCCCGAGGCCACCTCAGAGGAGGAGGCCTAGTAGTCGGTTAAAACTGTTTGGCGGCTCATTCATGGTCATCACACTATCGGAGCAGACACAGCGGGTCAACGGTCGGTTCGCTGACAGCTGTCGATTGCGCAGTGCCCGGGTCAATGAGGGATTCTGGCCCGTTCAATCCGTATCTTGAATACTGGCCAATAATTGCTCTTTCGCAGGCACGATACTCGGATCGTGAATGTCGGCCAAAACGGCAATCGCTTGTGTCTCTTTTCCCTGCTTGCGGAGCGACTTGGCCAACGTCAGTCGCCAGGCATCAGCCGCATTCCGCCCCGCCAGCAGTTTCAATATTTCGCCGATCGCGCCCTCCATTTTCTCTGGCTGGTCACCGGCCCCATACCCGACGACCGCCATCCGCAGCATATGGTAGCGGGAGTCGTATTGGTCGATCATCGGATGAGCAGCGTCCAAATGCGGCACAATGAAGGCATCGGCGATCGCGGCGGCGAGCTTTCCGTCTTTCAGGTCGAAAGCGGCCTTACTGAGGACGCGTGAGGCGAGCTTGAGCCCGCTGCGACGCACTTCAATTTCGTCTTGTGCCAGCAACTGGGTGACGACCGACAAATGCCGGGCGATGAGAAAATACCTCTCCCGGCGATTCTTCGCCCGTCCAAATTCGTCATCGGCGTTCCAGGCGTTCGCGACCTGTCCGAGCGGAATCGCGACCTCGGGCAGCCGGCGGGTCTTCAACTTTTGCCGAAGGTAATCTTCGATTTGCCGTTCGGCTTCGGCGATCTGCTCGGGCGTCAGCGGAACCAACGGTGTGACCGGCGGTGCGGTCGGTTCAGGAAGTGGACCGGCTGAGCGCTTAAAATAATCGACCGGCACGTTTCGTCGATCGATCTTTGGCTCTGCCGGCGCGGAGGCGACTTCGTGCCCCGCTGTCGCCGATTGCGGCACTTCCTTTTGCGCATCGTCGGCAGCCACGGTGGTAGGCAATACGACCGGAAGGCGGGTCGCGTTTGAGACTGTGACCGGTGCGGTCGGCACAATCGCGGAGGTGTCATTCTTTGGCGCAAGAAATTTGATCGCAACAGCCACGGCTAAAGCCGCAAGCACCGCGGCCAATAGTCCTCGCCCCTTCCCATTCGGCTGACGGCTGCTCATTCGTTCTCCTCTCCAGCGTCGCCCTCATCACCTTTCCCCAACTTCTTAACGACCACCCACCCGGTGATTCGCTTCTCCTCGTCAGTCGGCACGATCTCCTTCACCTCGAACCACACCTTGTCGTCCGGCGGATCGAGAATGAAGAACTTGTCGCCGACTTTTACGGTTTGCTCGCGAGCTTTCGGCACGTCCTTAAATCGCTCGTCGAGCAGTTTCCCTCGAAGCAGTCGCAACGTCGCTTGACCCGGCTTCAACTCATTCACATAGAGCTCAATTCCACGAGTCTCCGAAAGATTAATGAAGCCATGCCTTGGCACCGCGTAGTTTCCGGGGGACGCCTCCGCCTCCCCTTCCGCCCTGACTTCAACGGAAAACCGGCTTATCGAATGCACTTTGTAGGTTCGCCCGAAGGCACGAATTAATTCTCCTCGTCGGACGTTAAAGACACTCAATGAGTAGTGATCGTTGTAAGCCCGTTCGAACCAAGGCGTCCGGTTACAATCGTCGAGACGGTATATCCCTCCTCCAAACTCACCATACATCACTCCGTTCTCGTCTAAACCGCCAGCACCTTCACCACGAATGCCACATGCTACGGTTGGAGTTTCTCCCTCAAAAGACTGAGTCCTGCGAAAGTGAAGACGAGCAAACGGCTCGTCGTGTGGCGTCGCTCCAAATCCAGGCTGTGCTAACAACACGTACATACAAGCTATAAATAAGATCAAACTTCCACGGCAGATCATAATAAGACCTTTTGAATGACAGTTACGTTTTGTAACGGCTGTAGGTGTCAAGGAATTTGTCAAGCACGGTGAGTGGGATATAGACGCGTCGATTTGGGCCATGCGGATTCGTCAATACGATGCAAGGCAAATTCCCCTGATCCGTCACCGAAAATCCGTCGAAAACGTACTCATGATTTATCGCAACCTGCGTGTCGCCCGGATCCTCAAACTCAACGCCATTTGAAGCAGCCGTACCGGGTAACGGCAGACTCCCGACCGAGACGGCATAGCCGGCATCAATTTCGGTCCGTCGGCTGACGGCTCATTGATCCTCCTCACCGATGTCTCCTGCAACACCTTTGCCCAACTTCTTCACAATTACCCACCCGGTAATTCGCTTTTCCTCGTCCGTCGGCACGATCTCTTTGACCTCAAACCAAACCTTCTCCTCCGGCGGGTTGAGTATGAAGAACTTGTCGCCGACCTTTACAGTCTGTTCACGATACGATGGCGTGCCCTTATAGCGCTCGTCCAAGAGTTTGCCACGAATGAGGCGAAGCGACGCCTCTTCTTTTTTGAGTTCATTCACCTCCAGCTCAATTCCCCGTCCCTCCGCAAGACCGACGCGACCTTGCCGGGGGATGGCATAGTGACCCGGCGGGAGTTCCTCGCCGTCGGTTACGACTCCCAATTTGATGGTGGGTTCGCTGACCAGTTCAACACGGTAAACCCGACCAAATGCGAGGACATGTTCGCCTTTGTAAAGGTAGTGCAAAGCCAAAGAATAGTGATCTTGGAACGCCTGCTCCATCCATGAGTCATGATTGCAGTCACGGATTACACTTATCGATGCAGCGCAATGTCCATAATATTCCCCGCGATCATCTCGGTACCCGCCACCTGTTCCTTTCAGACCACAGCCGACCGTCGGCGTAATTCCGTCAATTGACCGAGGCGCACGATAAACTAGTTCCGGCAATATCGGCGTTTCCACGTCGTCTGCGACAGCAATCGACTCACGGACTTGCCCTACCGCAGCGACAACGCAAATAACTCGAACTACCCAAGACATCAATTCAACAGTCCTTATTTAGAGTAACGACTATAGGTGTCGACGATTTGGTCTAAACTTGTTAACGGCACATAGACGCGACGATTTGGACCATGTGGATTCGTAAGAATTAAGCACGGAACCATAGCGCTTTGTGTCGTCCCAAATCCATCAACAACATATTCGTGGTTTGAAGCCATTCTTTTATCACCATCGTCTTGAAACTCGACGCCGTTCGCAACTGGATCACCGGGTGACGGCAGACTCCCGACCGAGACGGCATAGCCGGCATCAATCTCGGTCCGGATGGCCGCTCCAATCTGCGCGGCGGTCATATTCTGAAATTGGCCTAAATAGTTTGCGTCGAGGTCAAAATAGAATTTCCAGATTTGTGCCCCGCCTTGACCACCAGCGGCGATCCCGCCGTAGCCGTCGTCTTCCGACTGGGCGTAACCCCACTCAAAGAGTTGCGGCCACACCTCGACGGCACCGAAAAGATCGTAGTCTCCCGTTAACTGAGCTTGACTGGCGCCCCGGTCGAGAAAACTTCCGTTCGTCGTGTATTCATATTTGTAAGCGCCGGTCTGCAGGTTTTTCGGTCGAAGTAACCGCACCGTATAGGTCCCGGTTGCCTGATTGAGTTCCATACACTCCTGCAATTTGTCGGGTCGGTGCCGGGCCGCGAGGATCGCCGCCACGAGGAGATAACAGTCGCTGATCCCACCCTGATCGACATCGTTCTCGTCGATGCCGAGCGGACTGCCATCTTCGAGAGATTGGTCGTTATTTTCGCCACCGAACAGTCCCATTCGCTCCAGGATCCGTCCCTCGATCTCCGCAAGCATTGTCTGATGATCAAAACCCAGATTCGTCGGCACCGGCGCCGTGCCATCGGTAATTAGCTCCGGCGGCGATTGCAACTTCACGAGGAATTGCTCTACCGGTTCATTCTCCCACAGGTCGGGGACCGGGGTCCACACATGCAGATCCGCGCGATCCTGTCCGGCCGGGATCGTCACCGACCATCCATGATAGCCGACGTCGATGTCGCCCGGTTCGCAAGGAGGCAGACTGCCCGACATCCCCTCAAACTTCAGGACGCCGCCGACGTGCAGATCGTTCGTTGACGCCCCCAGCCCGACCCGAACAACGGTCAATTGGATCGTGTCGATCGGACTTTCGACGCCGACAGAGTCGCCCACGAGGCCCACGATTGATTTTGGCGAAATCCGCACCGTGACATCCGCGACGTCGGTTTGTGGCGGGACCGAACCGTCGGGGGTGACGTCGGTCACTTTCAGTTGCATGGAGTAGCTGTCGGTCGAGGGCACCAGGTCGCCCCACGGATTCAGCTTAATCAATGACTTGCTAACCCGTAGCTCTCCGCTGGAGGAGTCCAGTTCAATAAAGTCGTCGTTCGGATTCGGTTGCTGCGCGAAGGAAAAAGTGCGATCTACGGCACGACCGACGTTCTTGACCGACGGCGTCAGGATCGCCTCGCCCATCTGCGCGGTGAGTGGAATTTCTGCATCGTAAGGATCGTCGACGAACTCCGTCGGTTTGAATTTGACCGCATTCCCACCGAAGGCGATCAAGACGACGCCGTCGACATCGGTACTGCCGGTATAAATCTTGTTGCGGTAGGTCAGATCAATTCGATAGGTGTGGCTTGGCTCAAAGGCGTAGGGCGTGCCGCCCCCCAGGACGTGAAATGCGTCGCCGGTGTTGCTGAGAGCCTGCGCCTCATTCGATTTCGCCAGCACTTGGGTCGAACTACCGCCGCTGGTCAAATCGGTCACCCACACGTCGCAGCCGTCGTCACTGAAACAGGCGATGTTCATCGCCTGCGTTCCCGTCACCGAAATGTGCGCCGAAATTCCTGAGACAACTTCCTCGGCGCAACTGCTGTAGCCGAGGGCCGAGCCGCTCGAAGCCCGCTCGGCCTGATAAATGTCACCGGCGACGGTGCGGGCCGACCCCTCGGTCGCCGATTCGCCGAGGAACACGATGAGCGGCTGGTTGAAGCTACCGCTACCGAGCGCGACGACTCCGTGCGTGAGACCACACGCGACAAGTGCAGATCGAATCAACAACGTCATCAGACAATCTCCGACCGGTTGGGACGGAAATGAGATTAGCGAGCCAATCAAAGATCAAATGAACATATTGTGAATATTTGTCACGATTGCCTACGGCGAGCACGCGTCGTCCCACGTATTTCGAAGTCAGGCCGATTGCCGGAAATCGCACTCTTGCGGCGCAAACCGTTCGTGCCAGAAGGTTACGGCGCCAAGCATTCGTCCACGTCAGCCCGGCGTTTCTGGGCGGTGTTGCCGGAACTGGCTGTAGCGGACAGTCCTATTGGTCCGATTATGCAGATGGTGAACGCTCTATGCGTTTCGACGATCGTATCGCCTTTGCAGCGGGCTTATCTGCCGGCTGCTGGTCGAGGCGATCGCGCACCGGGTTCCCGCGCCTTCCACCGACCCGCCGAACGCCCTATGTCGACTCAAGCAGATCAATCGGTCGTGACATCGCGTAAGCCCCGCCGTGGGACTTTGCGTTCTGCGGTGTTCAGCGGGGCTGTCATGCTCTTAGGCATGAGCCTCGCAGCGGCGCAAGGCTTTGAAGGCGGAGGCTATTCGGGTGAGGGCGGCTATCGTCCCCCGAATGTCGAAGGGGGCGCCGGCGGAGGGTTCGGCGGGCAGTACCCTCCGCAATTGCGACCGCCGAACGTCGTGTTCGATCCGATCGAAAGCGAGATGGGAGTCGATCCCGCCTCCGTCGATCGCCCCGTGGCCCTCAGCCACAGTTTCGTCGTGGGCGAGGCGGGGACGGTCAACCTATCCGGCGGCGGAATGCCGCAAACGGGTTCCTCGAACTTCGGCGTCGGCTTTAATGCCCGCCCCGACACCTTCTTCCGCCAGGCCTCCGTCAACTTTAATGCCAACGAAAACCAATTTGTGGCCAACGGAGGCTTTACCGCCAATCTGTTCGAAGCCGAAGGCCTCGCACTCGGGACGCGTCTGCTGTTCGGTACCGTCGTCACCGACAATATCGATAACAAATTCCACTTCACCAACGATCTCTATTACGGACAGCAAATCCCGTCGATCCTCGGTGAGAATTGGTACAAGGTCGGATTCTTCATCGATCAACAGGAAGACCTCGGCAAACTCGGTCCGTCGTTCGGTCTGCTGATGAATGCCGACAGCCGCTTTCCGATCACTGTCGATGCCGCCCTCGGCTTCGGCATCGGCGGCACGCAGTCTGATATCTTCGAACGTACGACGACCTTCACCCGCGTCGCCGATTATGACGCGCAATTAAGGATCGGTACGTTTCTGACTTCAAACTGCCAGGTCGGTTTCAGTACTGACTACGCGCAATGGGACAGCCCGCTGTTCGACGATGATGACGTCGGCTACGGTGCCTTCGCCAACCTGACGTACGGCACATTCACCTGGCAGTTCGACATCACGACGACCGGGGAAGAAGTCCGTGGCTACGCCAATCTCGTGATGGGTTTAGACGGCTTCGTCTTCCGCCGCGGCGATCAGCCGCAAGGGAGTCCGGGAAGCGGATACGGCGTCGACGGCATTGCGTGGGCGACTCGACCAGTTTTGCGTGATACGACGTTGCGAATTCAGCAGTTTTCAGTGACCGCGCCCCTGCCGCAGGCACCTGCCCCGCCGCCGGTTCAAGTTGGTAACATTTCACCGATCAACGCGGTTGCGGTCTTTCCGATCCGAACACCGGGCGACCCCACGGGTGACGCAAACGGCAATGGCGTGATCGACGCGGGTGAGAGCTTCGAACTCGACTTCGGCTTCCGAAACAATACGGCCCAAACGGCCCAGAACGTTTCATTCGGTTTATCAACAGCTACAGTCATCGGACCGGCGACGCAGGTCGGACTCGTCGGAGACGTTATCGGCAACGTGGCCCCGGGACAGACCATTGTCACAGACGATCTCTCCGATGCCGACATTCTAGTTAATGCGACCGCACAACCGGGTGATCAAATATTCTTCCAATATGAAGTCACGGCCGACGGACAAACTCAGGTGTTCCAAGCTGGTCCATTTATTGTGGGACAAATCCGCAACGGCGTACCGGTTGGCGTCGGGTTTGCCGGCGGTCCGCCGCCGCCTCCAATCCAGCTTGATTCACCGCAGCTCTCTTCTGGCTCTGATCCCTGATCGGCGTCACCCATCCTCTCCACGTGTCTGATAAATCGGCAAAAACCGATAATAGACCTCGAGGATTAAGGTGCTCATCACGGTCGAGTAGAGTCGACCCCCGAACCGGCCGTAGGGGCCGGTCGGGTCCCAGGTGCCGGCGTTCGGGCCATCAGTCACCTGGTCGGCAATCAGGACTTCGCGGACGCGATCATTCCAGTCGTCCCAAGGCTGACCGCCGAAGTGGTACATCGCCAGCGTCCCGTAGTACCAGTAATAAAGATCGAGTTCGGAGCGCTTCGGCGACCGCGCCTTCAGATACCCGATGGCCTCGATCGCGGCAGGATTGTCACGACGCAGGCCGAGCATTTGTTTGGCGAACAATGCTTCCGCCGTCATCGCAGCGGTCGGCGGCATCGTGGCGAGGTAGCCCGCCAGACCGTTATTCTTGCCCAAACTTCGATCTCTTAAGAACTTTACCATCCCGCGACGAGTCGAATCGGGGATCGTTACGCCGGCGATCGCGGCGCTCTTGAGTGCCATTAATTGCCAGCCGAACATGCTCATATCGCCGGCCTGCCCGGTGTCGTAGCGCCAACCTCCGTCGGTGTGCTGACGACCGACGATGAACTGCACGGCCCGCTCAACGGCCCGACGCAGTTTCGGATTCTTCGACCGATCAATCTGCATCCCGTATGCTTCGGCCAAGGCGAATGTCGCCATGCCGTGGCAGTACATCATTTCATAGTTCTGAGCGTTCGCGCCGAGATAGCCGTCGCGGCCCTGATTCTTAATAAGCCAGTCCATCGCGCGGCTGACCGTCTCGGCATAATCTCCTTCTTCATGCGTGTACCCCGCCCCGAGGTACGCCAGCACGATCAGGGCCGTCAGACCCGAGTCGGCCGTCTTCCCGGCGTTGCGGCGGTCGATTCCGTTTTCATCAACGCCAATGCGTCCGGCCCCGTAGCGGTCGGCATCCCAGTACCCCTGTTGATTTTGCTCTGCGGAGAACCATTTCAGAGCCCTGTCGACGGCTTTTTCCGACTCTTCGCTCCCGCCGCGACTCTTGGCGATTTCGCCACGCTTCTCCGGATTTCGCAAGCGATACGATTCGGGCAATTCCGGCCGTTCCAGTTCAGAAGCGTCTCGCCCTTTGATTAGTCCGGGAAGGGGCTCGATGTCACTCGGAGCGATGCGAGCGATTTCAACATCGCCCCGTGGTTCCGTCTGCGGATTCACCAGGCGGCTCGGTGACCGTGGCGTGCCCGGAACAGATCGCTCGATTCGGGGCAACGATTCCTGGCGGTCATTCGACGGAGACCGCGAGGCCGGACGGCGTCCCAGGAACGACGGTCGTGCGGGAGCGTCTTTAATTCGCGGGGCGGGTGTGTCGCGGTCGTCGGGATCGGGTAAATCGGCTGAGGGGGCAGGTCCGCGCGCGATCCGGTCCGAGGGAATCGATTCCGTGGGCAACGGCTCGGGAGTCGAATCATCGGGAATTTCATCGACACCACCCAGTTCGGTGGGCGGGTCCGGCGAAAGCGGCGTCGCGGCTTCCGGCGCCGAGCGAGTCACCGGCTCTGCGGAGTCGATCGGCTGCTGCTGTTCGGAGCGATTGGTGTCCCGTCGCACCGTTAATCCCGGAGCGGCCGATTCTTCATCACGGATTTGCTCCTGAGATACATCGGCTTCGGGCAGCTCGGGGCGATCGAGCGTCAGGTTCTCTTCGGCCGCGGCGGCAATACTCGGATCGATCGGCTCATCGATCAGTTCGGACGGGACGTCGGCAACCGGGTCAGCCTCAAGTCGCTCATCAGGGCTGACTTCAAGCTCGGGCTGGTCGATCATCGCCAGTTCGCGATCAATCTGCGGACGTTCGCTGGCCGGAAGAGGCTCGACCTCTGGCGGACGTTCCCAGACGGGCCGGTCACGATCGACCGACCGTTCCGTCGTCTCATCGTCGTTCGAAATACTGACGCCGACGGTGACCTGTTGTTTCGGAATCTCGGCCGCCTGCGGACGCGTCACCAGCGGAGCCGTCGCAAAAAATCCGAGGCCCAGTGCCGCATGGGCCGCAATGGAGATGAATAGCGCTTTCCCGGAGACGTGACGATCTCCCCACCGCGTCAGCAGGAGCGAGACGAACACCGCGACCCCGACGACCGAGCACAGCCCGGCGGTCGCAACAATACCCAACCAGACCGTGGGCCCGGCCGGAAAGCTCTCGGCTAATTGAGACCAATCGAATTGGCCGTAATTGAATTGGCCGTAGATGATCGGCACGGATTCCGTTCTCCATGGAAGCCGGGTCTATCGGGACTCGGAGTCCGGCGGGCGAATTTTCAGTGCGAGCGAAATATTCTCAATGCCCGCCGACTTCGATGCGCCGAGGACGTCGATCACGGACTGATAAGGAACTT